>JANLVM010000197.1:0-8524 GCA_031364015.1 Gemmatimonadaceae bacterium | reverse complement strand
ACACGTTGGCCCCGTTGATCGATCCCCAGGACCGCGCGCCTACTCCGCGAACGGATTCACGAGCTTGATGCCGGCACGCTCGAAATCGCTGACGTTGCGAGTCGCAACCACGAGACCATGAACGAGCGCGGTAGCGGCAATAAGGCTGTCCTTGACTGGCATAGCGCGGCCCGAGGCGCGTAGCTTCGCAAGCAACTCAGCCCAGCGCAGTCCCGTTTGCAGGTCCCACGGCACGCAGTGGAGCCGCTGCACTCCTTCGTCGAACCATCGCTCGAGGCTCGCGCGGCGACGCCCATTGGGCAAGAGCAGGATGCCGAATCGCACTTCGCCGAGCACGACCGGATCGACCACGATCTGACGCTCGTTGCGTCGAAGCCAGGCAACCACCGCTGGATCGGGAGTCGGTTTGGTCGGCTCGCTGAGCACGTTTGCGTCGACCAGATACTTCACAGATCGTCGGTGGACTCGGACTCGACCGGCACAAAGAACCCTTTCGCCGGGCATCGTAACAGCCAGTCGACCACACCTTCATTGTCGGGTACGCTCCGCCGCTGGAGCAGGTATTCGCCACGGTCGAGCCGTAGGATATCGTGTCAAACGTGTCGCCCCGTTCACGCGCCGAACAGTGCCAGCATGGAGCGACCTCTATTCGTCAGGGCTTGGCAAACCGATCATAAGCGCTTACGTTCCAGCATGCCCAAAACCATGACCACGGCTGAGGCGGGTCGCCTTGGCGGACTGCGCAGCCGACGCCAGCTGAGTGCCGAGAGCGCGCCGGCCATGGTGAGCGTTCGCGAGGCCCGTAAGTTATTCCGCGCCAACTACCTCACCTGCTTCTGGTGGGCGCGGCCGGACCTTGTCATCCGCTCCACCGACGTCGCGTGGGTGGCCGACGGGAGGCGACGCGCGCCATCGCCCTCGATTCGCTGAATCCGATCGCGCACTGGCAGTTGGGCTTCAGTGCCGTGAACTACGGGAACGTGGCCGCGGCGCAGCGGGCCTTCGAGCGCGTACAGGCGCTGGACCCGATGTTCGCCACGGGGCTCATCTACCTTGGCATCTCGGAAGTGCTGAACGGGCAGAGAGAGCAAGGGGTCCGACACGCGGTGCTTGGCTATGAACTCGCGCCGTCGGTGTTGAGCGGTCAGGGCATGTTGCTGTTGACACTGCTTTCGACCGGAGACAACGCGCGCGCGGCGGACTACGCCGCGCGATTCGCCGAGCGCACCGACGATCCGCTACGGATCGGCATGATGGCCCTTGCCATGCGTCGTGGCGGGAAGGTTGCCCTTGCTGCTGGTATCGAGCAGCGCCTGGAAGACACGCCCAACGATGTACGTGGTGTCTGGTATGGCCGTTTCTTGTCCCGATTCGGTCGGGGCGACATCTCTGGAGCACTCGACGCCATGGAACGTGCCGGCGCTGGCGATGGTGATCTGCTTTATGCGGGCGTCCTCGTGTCACCGTTGTTCGACGCCCTCCGCACCCAGCCGCGTTTTCAGGCGGCACTCGTGCGTTTTCATCTGGAGAATTCGCCGGTCCGTACGGGTCTGTCGACGCGAACGCGCTGAGCCTTCCGCTGCGCCGAGTAGACTTGGCGGCCCCGCCGAGCGTATCGTTTAGACGCAGGCGCTGACAGCGCGATGACGCGAGCGCGTATCGTGCAGGCATGACATCAACCTCACTGCGGAGTGCGGCCGCCATGATCACCGAGCGCAAAAGCATGACCGCCGACGAACTGCTCACGTACGATGCCGGGGCCCAACGCACGGAACTCGTGCGTGGTCGCCTGGTGGTACGCGAGCCCGCGAGTTACGGACACGGCGCTGTGGCCGGGCGCGTCCACGCGCGCATCTCGGCCTGGTTGGAGCACGATCGAGTGCAGCGCAACGCCGCCGACGATCGCGGAGACGTGCTCGCCGCCGAAACCGGTTTTACCCTCGCGCGGAATCCGGACACCGTCCGCGCACCCGATGTCGCCTACGTCCGTGCGGAGCGGCGTCCCACGAGCACGCGCGGCTTTCCCGATCTCGCGCCGGACTTGGCCGTCGAAGTGTTGTCACCCGATGACCGCCCGGGCGAGGTGCTCGCCAAGGTGGGCGACTGGCTGAACGCCGGCACCACCATCGTCTGGGTCATTGACCCATATCGCCGCAATGCGCGGCACTTTGCCGCCGACGGCACCATCATGTTGCTCGGCGAACACGACACCCTCGACGCGGCCCCGGTACTCGACGGACTCCACATCCCGCTGCCGGCGCTCTGGAGATAACCCGGCGGCAAGATGTGGTGTTGACGGGTTCTTCGTATCGTGAATCAACGCGCGACACTCACCGATGTCCTCCACGAGCGCCTCTGTATGCACTCGAAACCGCGACGACGTCGCGCCGGGTGACGATCGCTTTCTCATCACAGTGCCGCCGGCGCCGTTGGGGCCGTCGGTGCTGTTGGCGGAGCACTGGTTTACCGAGCTGCGGGCGAAGCTCAAGCCGTGAAGGCCGGTTTCAAGGGGTTTCAAGGGGTCGGAGTCGTTGAAACTGGTTTCAAGGGGTCGGAGTCGTTGAACCGTTCGGCGAAACCGTGTTGCCCGGCTTTGCGATGGCACTCGCGGCGCTGTTCGCCGCCGACTGACCGCGTGGAGGCGGGTCGCGCAGCTTTTTGTGGAGGCCGGCGATGGTCCACTGCAGGATGTGGGTGACGTGACAAGCTTGCCCATACGGCCTGATATGGGTAAGCTGTACTGCATGAAAACCACGATCGATATCGCGGATGCGTTGCTGGCGCGGGCCAAGCGCCATGCGCAACGATCGGGCATTCCGTTGCGCGCCGTGGTCGAGGAGGGCATTCGCCGAGTGCTCGCCGCGGAGGACGTACCGACGCCGTACCAGTTGCCGGATCTGAGTGTCGGTGATGCGCGCGATCCAAACCCGCTTGAGAGCATGTCGTGGCCCGATCTGCGCGATGAGATATACGGTGGTCGGCGATGATTGCCGTCGATACCAACGTGCTCATCTATGCGCATCGCCGTGAAGTGGCGGAGCACGCGGTCGCGCGGGATCGCTTGCGCGCGCTGGCCGCGGGTCGCGACCCGTGGGCCATCCCGTGGCCATGCGTGTACGAGTTTTTCAGCGTGGTCACCAATCCCAATATCTGGCGACAGACCGCGAGCACGTCCCCTGTCGAGGGCCTGAACAACAAGATTCGGGTCATCCAACGGCGGTGCTATGGCCTTCGCGACGAAGACGATCTCCATTTGAAGATCCTGACCTGCACGCTCCCACCGCTCTCGCAGTCCTAAACTTCCCGAAATTCACCCACACGAAATCCCGAAGAGCCGATTTGTTGTGAAGACCGGTATGAGGCGCGTCCCGTGGCCTGCGCGCACGATGCGTCAGCGCATCCGGGCGAGCGATGCGCGTGGTGGAGCCGTGGCGACATCCGCCGCGAGTCGGCACACGACATTGCGGGTCATGGCGGTTGCGCCATTGCCGGGACGTCGCGCGCGCGGACGAGCCGCCGGGTGCGATAAACGTGCCCCTGCCCGCACTGCGTGCACACCGGCGCGGCAGCGACGCCCAGCGCGGGCAGGGCGTGCCGCGACGAGTGCGGGCGCCAGAAGCCATAGTAGCGCACTTTGTGAAACCCGCGCTGCTGCACGGGTTGCAGAAACCGGCGGAGAACTCCTCGCCCGGGAGGTCATCGTGCGCCACGCGCGCGCTTGCGCATCTTGATATCGGAACGTCACGGTCGTCGCGTCCCCGCGCACGATCCGTGCATCCGTGATCGCGACGCGATGGACATAGCGCGCCAGGTACAAACTCCATGTCGTCCTCGATCTCTTTCAACCCTCCCGTCTCATTTTCATTGACAGGTTCCGGATGTCAAGTCACGCTACTCCGGCTTGTAGAGGGCCAATCCGGGCACGTCGCGAAAGTCCTTGGCGTTCAATGTCCAGAGTTCGGCGCCGCAACAAATCGCGCACGCCGCAATGGCGAGGTCGATCTCTCGCCCCCGTGGAGCGCGAACCTCTCCGTACAGCGCCGCAGCCGTCGCGGCCTCGTGTGCGCCGAACGCGATCGCCGCTTCACCGGGCCAGAGCGCTTCCTGCGCCACCAATTCTTCTTCGCGACGCGGCCCGCGCTGCCATTCATACAGCACCAATGCCGGGAGCGCGATTCGCTCGCCACTCGCAATCGATCGGCGAAGTGCGGGCGCCGAGCGTCGGGCGCCGGTGAGCGCGTCGATCAGCACCGACGTGTCAAGCAGAATCACTTCTTTCGCGCCGCTGGAGTACTGCGGCCACCCGATTGGCGCGCGCGTCGCAGGGCAGCGAGCTCCGGGTCCGCCGACTCCGCGGGCACCAGTGGAATGCGCGCCAGCAGATCGTCAAACACGCTCAGCATAAGAAGCCGGTCTTGCTCGCTGGTGCGTCCGGCGCGTGCCGCGTACTCGGCCACGGCTTCGCGCACAACGGCGCTCTTGGGAATACCAAGGCGCAGCGCCGTCCGATCGATGCGCGCCGAGGTGTCCTGATCGAGCGTAAATGTCATCTTGACGGTGCGTGCCATACTCGTACCATATACTCCGCGTTTTGGCAATGCAAGACAGGCCGCGCTCCTCGCCGCAACGGGAGTGGTCAGGCAATTTGGATGGTCCCCGCACTTTCCGAAGGGTACTGATTTGAGTGCCGTTGGCGTGTGGTGAATCAGCCCCGGCGCCGGCTGTCGACGCGCCGCCGCGTGCTGCAACGCCAGCAGCGGCAACGCCGTCGCCATCGATGCACTGGTGGCCCAGCCGACGATCCCGCGCGTCGCCAGATCGATCAGCACCGCAAGGTACAACCAGCCCCAGCAGATTCGGCGCTATCGGTTCGGCGTGCGTTGGACACCACGGAAATCACGCCTTCGCCACCGGGCGCCAGCGCGCTCCCGCGTTACTGTAGCTGGATGTACATCGGCACCGGCCACAGTCGCAAAATCGACTCACGGCTCGTTGGCGGATTATCATTGCGCGGCTTACGATTGGGTATTGATTAGTTCGTACTCGAGATCATTGGCCAGACCCATCGTGCTAATGGTCCGTGAATGAGGTTGCCTCACCGGGTAAGAGGCACCCACTGTGGCACCGCCCATTCGGGGACAGCGACACCATGCCACGAATAGTTTCAATCCTCGCCCCCCTCGCGAGGGGGGCGCCACGAAGGGAAATGTGTGATTGCAAGACCTGACCCTTACTCCTCTTCCGGAACCTCTCGGCGATCACGAACGACCGAGGCTGAGCCTTTCGAGCGCGACGACGGCCCCAGACGCGCCTGCGTAACCAGAGATCGTGATGGCCATCTGTTTCGCAGCGGCCCGGTACGTTGCGTCGTCCATGATGTCGCGAGCTGCCTGGGTGATCGTCGAGACGTCAGCGTCCGGCATGAGCATCCTCCCCGCCCCGAGTGCCTGTACCTGTTCCGCGTTGAAGAACTGGTCACGACCCATCGGCGTGCACAACAAGGGCACACCGTTACCAAGCGCCGTCATCACTGTGCCGAGACCGGCGTGCGTGATCACGAGCGACGTCGACGGCAACAGCTCGGCGTGCGGAAAATACGCCACAACGTGGGTGTTCTCTCCTGCCCTCACCGTCGCGGGGTCGATCGAGGGCCCGGTCGTGACCACGACGCGCACCGGCAAAACCGCGACCGCGTCCACGATCCGCTGAAGGAGTTCTGCCTGCCCTTGCTCACTCGTGCTCAGACTCACGAGGACCAGTGGCGTCGATCCGTCGGAAACGTCGACGGCGTCGGTGATCTTCATAAGCGGCGGAGCGTCGAGCACGGGTCCTATACGCACAACGTTCGGCGCGTCACCTGCGTCGGGCTCAAACTCCATCGGCAATGCGACCAGTGCGAGGTCGCATGCGTCGTGCACGTCCCCGAGGTTCGCGACGGGATCCAGTCCGAGCTCGGCCCGGTGCGCATTCAGCCGGACGAGTCCGGGCGCGAACATTTCGACGAGGGGGCCGCCACGGAAGATCGTGTACGGCGTGTGGAAAAGCGTCGCGGTCGGCAGACCCGAAGCCAGTGCCACGTTGAGTGCAGTCCACAACATGCAGTCCACCATCAGGACGTCGGTCGCCTCGCGTCGCAACTCGGACGCAACGTCCTTCGCGATCGCGGTGCTGAAGCACAACTGCTCCATCATCAGCTCGACCTCGGCTTCGAAATCGTCTGGATCGTCCATCTCGTCCCAACCTTCCGGCTGCGCGAGAGCGATGAACCTCGCGCCGACCTCACCACAACGCTCGACGATCGTTTCGTGTCCGAGGATGCGGACGTCGTGCCCTGCGTCGACGAGGTGACGGGCGATGCCGAGCGTCGGCACAAGGTTCCCTGCGCCGTCCCACGTCACGATCAGGAAACGGGTCATGAGCCATCCTCCTTCGATCGGGTTTTTGCTTGACAGTCCGTAAAGTACCATTTGCTTGACAGCGCGTCAAGCATCCGGTCGGACACTCGTGCGGCGATCCTTGAGGCGGCGCGCTCGTGAGCCCGAGTGATTTTTACGGTGCCGGTGGGGCGAACAATGTGCGCGTGGCGATGGTGCAACCGGACGAACGAATTGAGTTGATTGCGAAACGACTGGGCATCAAATGAATGAGATTAGAGCCGGCGTAAAACAGTAACGAGTTTGCCAAATACGGTGACCTCGCCCGAATCAAAAACGATTGGCGACACCGCCTGATTCGACGGTGTCAAAGTGATTGCGCTTCCTTTACGGCTGAAAGCTATCGGTGCTGCGAACTAAATTTCTTGAACAAATAAGAGTATGTATTAGAAACTATAATAGAGGGGTGGGGTACCCCACCACTGAAATGCGGAAACCCCACCTGTGATTTGCGGTTAGCCCACCACTGAAATGCCGTAATCCCACCTAGGAGTTGCTACGGAAGGCGGCAATTATTGGCAGCCCTGCAAGCTTTGATGTTGTCATAAGCCTTCAAGAGTGTCGGAAGCTCGATTGGTTGAATATATTGCGGGAAGGTATGTGCGAGAATTGCGATACTCTCCCACGCTGATAGCCACTCATTGAAGTATTTGCCACTTCCTCTGGTCACGCGCGCCTCTACCCATGAATTAGTTCCTGAGTAATTGGTTTGGGCTCCTGCGGCATTTAAGAATTCATTAAAGCAATAGTTTCGGGGATTATTTGATTCCGGTTTGAGACCGTATCTCAGTAAGCAATTTTTCCAGGTTGCATCGGCCCGATTTCTGTCTGCTAATAATAAACTTTTTATTCTACTAAACTCAATTTTGTCCCTCTTCGTCTGAGCTGTGGCTTCAGTTTGTGCCTTAGGGAAACTCGCAACAATGAGATCCGCAAGCCTTTCAATCTCGTTTCTCAAATTTTTAGGGGCAGATTTCGTCGCTACGGCAGGGTCTTTGCAGGTGTCTGTCTTCGCCCAAGTCTTCCGGACACACATTGCGAGTCTGTTCGGCGAAGGAGTCTGGGCAGCAGACGCAGGGTTTCCAGAACCAACCAAAGCGACCAGCGATAAGAAAACGAAATAGGAGAGAAGTTTTCTGTTCACAAGCGAATCTTTAAGGATGGTTTTTGCGCTCAGGCACTCTTGTAGTGAGGTCTACACCTGTGACGTATGCGCTTTTGAGGTCAGCCCCCAGATTGAATTGTGCAAGTTGAAGTGTTGCCAGAGCTGGACGGTGGGCGGAGGCCAAGGTCTCGACGAACTTGTCCCATCGAGCGGACCTGATTATGATTTATTTCTATGCGTCAAAAACCATGGATGAAAGTGGTGGGAAGTGTTTCGCTGGCGATAGCGGTGACCGTCGCACTTGTAGCGCTGATGTTGGTGAGGGGGATCGACGACGAAAGTCGATTAGGGCATTTTGGGTTTCATGCGGCGTACGCGGCAAGTTTCGGCATACTTTTCTATTCCTCGCAACGGGTCTGGCCTTCTCCCCGCGAGGGTGTCGAGCGCTGGCTTCGAAAATTGTTGGTGCTCGGTCTTGCATTGGCATTCATCGGCTCAATATTGGAGTCGTTGGGGGCCTTGGGATATGGAGTTGACGATGGCAACATAATTACGAATGATGTGTTGGCCGACGTGCACGGCATCGCGCTGGTGTTCACTATTCCCGGTTTCCTGGCAACACTTTTAGGTCTAGTCGGCACGGTTGTGGTGCGGATCTTGTTTCGGATTCGTAAGAAAAGCGTGGTCACTTAAACGCTTTGTCCTCGAAGACGATAAATTCCTTCGGTTAAACGGAATGCTCGCGTCTACTTCGAATGCTGGATCGGAGTTGAACTAAATCTATATAGAAGGCAATGAGTAAAGAAATAACCGACTGGGTGGCATATCCGAGGTCTCGTAGATTCCGCGATATTTTGCGACAACAGATTGGCGCGCTCGGAGGGACTTGAACCCCCAACCCTTTGATCCGAAGACAAGATATGTAAATATCTCTAGTGTGCTGCAGTTTTTTCAGTGAGTTACTGCACAGCTTCAACCATGTTGA
>JANLVM010000183.1:0-16096 GCA_031364015.1 Gemmatimonadaceae bacterium | reverse complement strand
GCGAACAATCCGTTTCTCCGCAGTTAACCACATCTTCCTTCACTCAAGCAGGTTCTGATGCATTCGCACTCCACGTTGAACCGCCGCTGCGCGGCCCTGCGACTGGTATTGGCCGGATCCTGTGTAGTGGTCGTGGCCGCGTGCACGAGCGTCACGGAAGCGACCCCCACGCGGAATCGCTATGGCGCGGTGAGCATTCGCGCCCGCAACACCGCCAACGGTCGCGCGACGGCGAACGCGACGACGGTCATCTTTGAGGCGTACACCACGGCGCTCCCCAATAGCGCGCTCCAACAGAGTGACCAGTGCGCGTACGTCGCAATCGACACGGTCACGGCCCCGGTGAAGGGCGTGAAGAAGGCTGGCGCGCAGGTCGGGCTCAGCATCGGTGCCGCCAGCGTGAGTCTCCCGTACGACGACCTCTATTTTCGCTACGCGAATCCGGAGAACGCGCCATTCAGCTACGGCGTCGGCGATGTCGTGCAGGCCACCATTCCCGGCGACGCGGACGTGTTCCCGTCGTCGAGCATCAGCGTGCGTCTCGCCGAACCGATTGTGCCCGGGGTGATCACCGTGCCAACGGGCGGCACGCCAATGCTGTTCAGCTGGAACGCCAGCAATGACAGCACGGCGGCGGTTATTTTATCGCTGCGTTATGCGAATCCGCCTTCGTCGTCGTACGCGAACCAGCAGATATATTGTGCGCTCAAGGACGATGGCGCGCACCAGCTCCCCACATCCGCGCTCGCGGCGTTTCTGGCGTCGCCGAACATCAGACGCAGTTTGCAGATCACCCGCTGGCGAACGCGCGAGGCGCTCATTGATGCGCGGTCCTACCTGCACATTGCGACGTCGATTGACACGACGCTGAGTTTCCCGCCGTAAGTATCTGTTCATTCTTCGCACCTCGGTGACATTTATGGCTACACGGATCGAGAAAGACCCCCTCGGCGAACTCGCGGTTCCCGCTGACGCGCTGTACGGCGTCCAAACGCTGCGCGCCGCGCAGAACTTTCCCATCAGCGGACTGCGGCCGCTGGAGGCGTTTGTCATCGCGCAGGTCTGGCTCAAGAAAGCCGCGGCCATGACACACCGTGAAACGGGACGACTCGATGCCCGGCGCGCTGATGCCATCATTGCCGCAGCTGACGAGGTGCTCTCGGGTCAACATCGCGATCAGTTTATCGTCGATCCGTACCAAGCCGGTGCCGGCACCTCGCACAATATGAACGCCAACGAGGTGCTGGCGAATCGCGCCATTGAGCTGCTGGGGAGTACGCGCGGCGCGTACGCGCCGGTGCATCCGAACGACCACGTGAACATGGCCCAGAGCACCAACGACACGATTCCCACCAATATCCGGTTGGCGGCGTTGCGGCAGTTGCCGGCGTTGTTGGAGGCGGTGTCTGCGCTGCAGCAGGCGCTGGCCGACAAGGGCCAGGAGTTCGATCACATCGTGAAGGCCGGTCGGACGCATTTGCAGGATGCCATGCCAATTCGCCTGGGTCAGGAGTTCACGGCGTATGCGGGCACGATTGCGCGTTGTCGTCGGCGTATGGTCGAGGCGGCCGACTACCTGAACGACCTCGGCATCGGTGGATCAGCCGTCGGCACCGGCGTGACGGTCGAACCGCAGTATCCCGCGCTGATGAATCGTCACCTCAAAGCGATCAGCGGTATCGAGACGCTTCGTGTCGGCGAGGACCACATTCAACTCATGCAGAGTATGGGCGACGCGGCCGCGTTCTCCGCGTCACTGCGCGGTCTCGCGCTCGACTTGTCGAAGATCGTCAGCGACTTGCGCCTGATGGTCTCTGGCCCACGCACAGGTCTCGACGAGATTGTCCTTCCTGCCGTCCAGCCCGGATCGTCCATCATGCCCGGCAAGATCAATCCGTCCATCCCCGAGATGGTCAATCAGGTCTGCTTCCAGGTGATCGGTTTCGATACGACCGTGGCGATCTCGGCCGAGCATGGCCAGCTTGAACTGAACGTGATGATGCCGGTGATCGCGCACAACGTGCTCCTGTCCATGCAAATCCTCACCAATGCCATCATCACCCTGACGGACAAGTGTGTGAAGGGCATCACGGCCAACGTGGCGATGTGCGAATACTGGGTGGAACGGTCGGCCGCGCTGGCGACGGCCCTCATGCCACAAATCGGTTACGCCGCCGCCGCGGACATCTCGAAGCGCTCAGTCAAGGAAGGGGTGCTGATTCGAGATCTGGTCAAACGCGAACAGCTCCTGCCCGACGCCGAGGTCGATGCGGTGCTCGATCTTCGTCGGCTCACCGAAATTGGCGTTCCATCCGGCAAGCACGCGGCGGTCGTCGGCGGATAGTCCATGCGCCGGTCCTTGCGTGCGGGCACGACGCCGGGAGACGGACTTTCACCGGGCGCTTGTCCGCTGGCACGGCCGCCCCTAGTCTCTATGGGATGCGCATTACAACGTGGGCTGAGTACGGTCTGATCTGCGCGCTGCATCTGGCGCGTCGTGCCGGGACCGGACCCGTGACGGGTCGCGACATCGCGGCGCGCGAACAACTGCCTGCGGACTATGTGGAGCAGATTCTGCTCCGCATGCGGCGCGCGGAAATCGTCAAGAGTACCCGCGGTGCGCGTGGGGGATACGCGTTGTCGCGTGATGCGGGGTCCATTTCCGTGCGGGAAGTCATTCTGGCATCGGAGCTCACCACCTTCGACCTGCATTGTGTATCGCATCCAGTCGATTCCGTTCGCTGCGCCGATTCAGAAAGCTGCAGCATTCGTCCGGTCTGGCTGCTCCTGCAGCAGCGCATTGATGAGGTGCTCGAGGGGGTCAAGTTGAGTGATCTGCTGGCCGAAGAGTCGGTGGTGCGACAACGGGTCGGCTTGCCGGCGATCCGTTTCCATGTCGACGAGCGCTCCGGTGCGCTCCCTGTCCTGCAAGACTGAGCGCCAATGGGGTTCATCGGAGAGTGGCGCGCCTCGCGCGCGCGCCGACGTCGGGCAAAAGGGTATTTGCACGACGTCCTGGGTTCGCCTGAGACGACCGACATCGAGTGGCTCAGCGGGATTACCGGAGACGTCGCGCGCGCGGAACGCGAGCTGGTTTTCGCGCGCCGGGCGCTGGCACTCATCGTGGCCGAACGGGATGCGTTGGACGACCGGACTGCCTCGGAGGTGGCGCACGTACTGGCTGCGGTGATCGAGACCGAAGCACGGGAGTCTGCGGCAAACGGAGCCGAATGGACGGCCCGGCGGCGCACCTATACGGCGGCGATGGCCGCGCGTGGGAACATCGAAGCGCCGGCCACGCGATTGGGACGGGTGTTGCTTGAGGGCGCGGGCGTGGCGCGGCCCACCGGTGAAGTGCTGGAGCGGGCCGCGCAATTTGTCCTGTCAACGCGCACGAAGGCCAACGAGGCGTTGCGGGCCGTTTTTGGAGTTGCCTCGCTGCCCGAGGACGTTCGGCCGTCAGCCATGCGGCCCTGAAAGTCACGCCACGGGTTGGGCGCGTGGCACCAAGTCACTGAGTCGGTCATGATCAGGGAGTTCGTAGCGCCGAAGCACCACGAAACACACCTGTTCACGACCGACTCAGCTTTGGTGTAGAAGTGCCGAAGGCCGGACTCGAACCGGCACGCCCTTTCGGGCACTGCGCCCTGAACGCAGCGCGTCTACCAATTCCACCACTCCGGCGATTGGCTTGGCCGAAGCCAAGTGTACAGGGAGCGGAAGAATAGATGGTGCACCATTCGGAAGTCAACTGACTAGCTTGCCACGCAGCATGGCCACCACCGACACCGACGACGCAATCGAGATGATCGCGCGGAACAAACGCGCGCGACACGACTACGAAATCCTCGACACCTGGGAGACGGGCCTTGTGCTCACCGGGACCGAGGTCAAGGCGTTGCGCGCTGGTCGCGCCAACTTGACGGATGCCTTTGGCGTCGTAAAAGACGGAGAGGTCTACCTGCTCAATCTGCACATTGGTTCATACACGCAGGGCAACATGTTCAATCATGAGGCCACCCGGACACGCAAGTTACTGATGCATCGCCGTGAAATTCGGCGACTCATCGGCGCAGTAGAACGACAGGGGCTGACCCTCGTACCGCTCGATCTGTACTTCGTCCGTGGCCGGGTCAAGGCACGCTTGGCCCTCGTACGCGGCAAGCAGCAGCATGACAAACGCGAGGACCTCAAGAAACGTGACGCGCAGCTGGAGATCGCGCGCGCGCTCCGCGCGCGCTAGATCGGCGCACGCATGGTGCTGACCGCGCTCTACTGTGCGCTCCAGGTGGCCGCCGTCGTGCCGCGATCGCTGCCGGTGCTCGTGGGCGATCGGCGGCGCGTCGTGCCGCTGGTGACGCACCCCGAGGGCGGGCTGGCCATGCGGGCCGATCTCCTGAGCGAGGCGATTGGTGGTCGGTTCGTGGCGGATGCTCCGTCGCAGTACCACATGCAGGTGGCGAATACCCGCATCGAGGTCGCTATCGGAAGCGCCTTTGTTCGGGTGAGCGAGGACACGCTCCCGCTGCCTTCGCCGATCTATCGAAAATCGGGCATCGTGTTCGTCCCACTCGCCTTTGCCAGTGAGCTGCTGCCCCGGATGGTCACCGGCGTCCTGTACGATGCCGATCGCGGGGAATTGCGCCGCTTTGGGGACGTCACGGCGCGTCGTGCGTCGGCGCCCGTCGCCTCAGCCGCCGCGACGCGTAGCCCGGGTAACCCGGGTTCCACGAGCGAGAGTCGCCCCAGCGTCGTCGAGCGCGGCGGACGGACACGACCACGCGTCGTGGTGGTCGACGCCGGACACGGCGGCGTTGACAGGGGAATGTCCGGACCGCTCGGTGCGACTCAGAAAGTGTACGAGAAGGACATCACGCTGGCCATCGCGCGGCAGCTCAAGCTGGCGCTCGAGCGCCGCGGAATCATGGTGGTGATGACCCGCAAAGCCGATACGTTGATTGCGCTGCGTGATCGTGGTCGCATCGCGAATATTGCCAAGGGCGACTTATTCATGTCGGTGCACGTGAATGCGGCGAACCCTCGATGGAGCGCGCCGGGGGGCGCGCGCGGTTTCGAGACGTATTTCCTGGCCGAAGCCAGGACCGAAGACGCACGTCGCGTCGAGGCGATGGAAAACGAGGTCATAAAGTTTGAGACGGCAGCGGAGACCATGCGCGATGATCCACTCGGATTTATCATTCGCGACATGGCGCAGAATGAACATTTGCGCGAGTCGTCGCGATTAGCAGATCTTGTCCAGTCGGGATTGCGCAGGGTGCATCCGGGACCGAACCGCGGTGTCAAGCAGGCGGGCTTCATGGTGTTGGTGAACGCGTTCATGCCGGCGGTGCTCGTCGAGGTGGGATTTGGCAGCAATCGCAGTGAGTCGGTGTATATGACGAATCCCGCCAGCCAGAGCGCGCTCGCGGAGGCGCTGGCGGACGCCGCCTCCGCGTTCCTGGCCCAGTACGAACGCAAGAGCGGCGGCGGCTGATGCCCGTGCCCACCATCTGGCGGCGCGGGAAACGATGGGCGCGCGTGCTGTTCGGCGTCCCCGTGCTGCTCTCGGGATGCGTGTACTACAATGGGGTGTACAATGCGAAGGCCGCGGCCCGAACTGGAGATGCGCGCTTGCGTCGAGGGGACGAGAGCGATGCGACCCAGTTCTTTCAGCTGTCGGCGGCGAAAGCCGAGACCGTGCTCGTGCGCTATCCGAAGTCGGCGTGGCGTACGCGCGCGCTCTATCTCGCGGGCCGAGGCGCGGCACTGGCCGGGCAGTGCGAACCCGCGCTGATACGGCTTGCCGAGTTCCTGTCGCAGGCCGGGAGCAGCGCCGACGACCGCGCCCGCGCCCGTATGGCCCTCGCGTCGTGTGAGCTGCGCACCGCGCGGGTCGCAACCGCGCGCGTGCGCCTGGACTCACTGATCGAGACGCGCGATCCAGAGACGGCCCGGCAGGCCCGTCTCTGGGCCGCACGCGCGGCGCTCGCTGCCGGTGATCGCGATGCGATGGCACGCTATCTGGGCGCGGCCGCAGACGGGGCGATGCCGTGGGAACTCCTCATGTCATCGCTGTCGGCGCAGGAGTTTGTGCGCGTCGAGTCACTCTTGGTGCAGCGCGCGGCCCGCGCGGACTACCGTGACGATGTCACCCGCGTGCTGCGCGAACTGTTCGCCGCGGGACAGTGGGATGCCGTGGAGTCAGTGGTCCGGGGATACGATGCGTCGCGCATTCGCGATGCCAGTCGCGCGTCGATGCATTTCACCGTGGGCGACCTCAACCTTCGGGCGGGCCGTGATTCGATTGCGCAACAACACCTGTTTGCCGCGCGCACGCTGGCCGAGCGTGACACCGTTATCACGCGCGAGTCCGCCGCGCGGATCGCCTATATGTCCATGATGCGGGTGTCGACGCTTCGCGAGGTGGATACCATCGTGGCGCGTCAGGACAGTGCGGTGCGACGCACCCCGTTCGCGCGTCGCATCAACGAACAATTGCTGCTGGTATCGCTGCTGGCACAGCAGGCCGAACCGACTGGCGCCGCGTGGTTTTTGGCGGCCGAGGTGGCGCGCGACTCACTGCGGGCGTCGGCACTGGCACGCACGTTGTTCCTGCGCATCCCGCGGGAACTTCCCGGCACGCCGCTCGCCCCGCACGCGCTGTATGCAGCGGGTCTGCTCACGCCGGACAGCGCCAGCGCGTGGGGCGCACGCATTGGGCGAGACTATGCGGGTTCGTCGGTCGCGGCGTGGTTACGCGGTGACGATCCCGCCACGCAAGCCGATTTCGCACTGGCACCGGAGCTGCTGCAACTGCGGTGGACCGAAACGTTGCGCACCTGGGCCGACAGCGTGCGCAAACTGCGTACCCCGCCCAAGACGGCTCCCCCCCAGCCTCGCCGCGACTAATGGGGTCGACCACGTCCGATACTGGCGCGACCGCGATGCACGTGGCTGGTCTCGCGTTTCGCAATCCCATCGTGTTAGCGGCTGGAACGGCGGGGTATGGACGCGAAGTGGACGACGTGATCGATCTCACGGCGCTGGGCGGTCTGGCAACGAAGGCGGTGAGTGTCGCGCCTCGGCACGGGGCTCCGCCGCTGCGCGTGAGCGAATTCGCTGGGGGCATGATCAACGCGGTTGGATTGGCCAATCCCGGGCTCGATGTCGTGCGACGTGACGTCATGCCGTGGCTGGCCGCACGTGATGCTCGCGTGCGCATTGTCATCAACGTGGTGGGCAGTAGTATCGACGAGTTCGTGGCCGTCGTCGCGGGCATGGACGAGTGCGATCGGGTGGACGCGTTTGAGCTCAACGTCAGCTGTCCCAACGTGCGATCGGGTGGGCTCGAGTTCGGCGCCGATCCGGTGGCGCTGGTCGCCCTGGTGCAAGCGACGCGCGCGCGCACGCGGCGACCGTTATTTGTGAAACTCTCACCCACCTTGGGCGCTGGGATTGTGGAGGCGTCGCGCATCGCCGTTGACGCCGGGGCCGACGGCTTGACGTTGGTGAACACCATGCCCGGGCTCGTGGTCGACACCGCACGGCGACGGCCCAGACTTGGATTTGGCAGTGGGGGGGTGAGCGGACCGGCGCTGCTGCCACTCGGACTTCTGGCCACGTGGCGCGTGTCGCGCGCGCTACCCAATGTGCCCATTATCGGTATGGGTGGCGTGTCCACGGCGAACGATGCGTTGCAGTATCTGCTGGCCGGCGCGTCACTGGTCGGTGTGGGGACTGCGGCGCTCCGGGATCCTCGGGCACCACAGCGCATTGCGCGCGGCCTCGCCCAATGGGCAGTCGATCACGGCGTGACCGATCTGTGCGCCGTGGTTGGTACGCTCGAATGGCCCCACTGATGTCGTGTGGGCAGGCGACACCGATTGTCGCGCTCGACGTGCCCGACGCCGCGTCCGCGCGCGCGCTGGTCGGACGTCTCGGCGAACACTGTGCGTATTACAAAGTCGGTCTGGAGCTCTTCGCGGCCGCCGGACCTTCGATCGTCGAGTGGCTGGGTGGTGAAGGAAAGCGTGTCTTTGTGGATCTCAAGCTGCATGACATCCCGAATACGGTGCGGGCCGCAGCGCGGAACGTCGCGCGACACGGCGCGGCTTTGCTCACGGTACATGCCGCAGGCGGCGTCGAGATGATCCAGGCGGCCGTAGCGGGCGCCCGTGAAGGCCAGGGTGACCGCGCGTCATCCTGTGACATCATCGGAGTCACCATTTTGACGAGCGCGGACGGAGCGTCTATTGGACGCTCGTGGGGGCGGGGCCCGGTCGACGTCGCCACCGAGGTCGTGCGCTTAGCCGGCATGGTGCGGGAGGGAGGGGGTGCCGGAATTGTCTGTTCCGGACACGAAGCCGCCGTGGTGCGACGCGTACTGGGCGATTCGCTCGGTTTACTGATCCCCGGGATCCGCCTTGCCGGCGGCGAGGCGCATGACCAGCGGCGCGTCATGACCCCGCGTGAGGCGGCCGACGCGGGGGCCCGATGGCTGATTTTGGGCCGGGCGGTGACTGGGGCGCCCGACCCCGTCGCGGCGATGCTGGCGATCCACGAGTCGCTGACGTCAACGGATGGACACCCGTAATCGACCGTCGCATGGGGGGTTGTCGTCTACCGTTAGTCGGTTAAGTTGAAAGGCTTACCGGTTTTCCGGTGACATTTTCGAGGCCGATCCGCCGGCCACTTTGCTGTCACGCGTGCGCGGAATCGATTCGTCGTCAAGACGCCGATGCTTCACGCGTGATGAACACATGGGGAGTCCAGCCGGCCGGCGAGTGCGCAGCGCGCGCGCGGGTGCGGGAGACTCCGTCGGCGCAAACGCGCCGAGGTGGCCCGTGAAAGTTCGTAGCAGCGTCAAACCGATTTGTGAGCACTGCAAGGTCGTCAAGCGACAGGGCGTGACTCGCATCATCTGTAAGCGCAACCCGAAGCACAAGCAGCGTCAAGGCTAAGGGGAACGCACAGACTATGGCACGTATCGCAGGCGTCGATCTCCCTCGTGAAAAAAAGGTTGAGATCGGCCTCACGTACATCTTTGGCATCGGCCGCAAGATGGCTCAGCGTATTCTCACCGCCACGGGTGTAAGCCCGGCACAGCGAGTGCGCGACCTGTCCGACTCCGATGTCAACAAGCTCCGTCAGGAACTCGAGCGCAATCATCGCGTGGAAGGTGCGTTGCGCACCGAAGTCGCGATGAACATCAAGCGCCTGATGGACATCGGCTCGTATCGTGGCACGCGCCATCGTCGCGGGCTTCCCGTGCGCGGTCAGCGGACGCACACGAACGCGCGCACCAAGAAGGGGCCGCGCCGCGCGATCGCGGGCAAGAAGAAGGTGACCAAGTAAATCATGGCTACCGCAAAGAAGACCAAGCGCGTCGTCGAGGCCGAAGGCATTGCCCACGTCAGCGCCACGTTCAACAACACGACCATCACGATCACCGACATGCATGGCAACGCCGTGTCCTGGGGATCGTCCGGCAAGGCCGGCTTCAAGGGTTCCAAGAAGTCCACCCCGTTCGCGGCAACGGTTGCTTCCGAGCAGTGCGCGCGCGAAGCGCTCACAGCCGGTGTGCGTCGCGTGCACGTGCGCGTGCAGGGTCCGGGCTCTGGCCGTGAGTCGGCCATCCAGGCGCTGGCGACGGCGGGCTTGCAGGTGAAGTCCATTCGCGACGTCACCCCGATTCCGCACAATGGTTGCCGTCCCCCCAAGCGTCGGAGGGTCTGACCATGGCTCGCTATACCGGTCCCAGTTGCCGTCAATGCCGTCGTGAAGGCCAGAAACTCTTCCTCAAGGGCACCAAGTGCTTCACGGAAAAGTGCCCGGTCGAACGTCGTCCGTATGCGCCCGGCCAGCACGGCCAGGCCACGGCGCGTCGCAAGAAACTGTCCGAGTATTCCAAGCAGTTGCGCGAGAAGCAGAAGATCAAGCGCATGTACGGCATCAGTGAGAAGCAGTTCCGCAACACGTTTGAACGGGTGGCGTCGATTCCGGGCATCACGGGCCATAATTTGTTGGCCGCGCTGGAAACGCGTCTTGACAACGTGATCTATCGCATGGGTTTTGCGCCCAGCCGCAAGGCCGCACGTCAGCTCATTCGGCATCGTCACATCGAGGTCAAGCAGCGCATCCTCGACGTCCCGTCGTATCAGGTGCGCCCGGGCGAAGAAGTGCGCGTCAAACAGACGTCGCGGGAACTGGCGTTGGTGTTGGCGGCCCTGGAGCTCAGCGGTCGCGGGTCGTCGCTCTCCTGGATCGCCGTCGACAAGGAGTCGTTCAGCGGTCGGGTGCTGGAGAAGCCGGCGCGTACGGCCATTCCGTTGGCGGCGCAGGAGCAGTTGGTGGTGGAGTTGTACAGCAAGTAAGACGCAGTAAGACGCAGTAAGACGGAAGAAGGCAAGACGGGAGAAGGGAGACGTTCGAATCAACAGTCTTCCGTCTCCAGTCTTCCGTCTCCCGTCTGAAGGTTCGATCGGGACCCGAACTCCCGTACGGGGCTGCCACGCGTTCGGGGCGAGGCAGAGCGTCTTCGATTCCGTTCGAATCGATGTGATCACTTAACACACAACACTCCATGGCGAATACGATCGATCTCAGCGGACTGGTCCGTCCGCAGCTCGTCGAAGCGACGAAGCGCGAGGACTCTCCGAATCTGGCCGAATTCCGACTGCAGCCGCTGGAACGCGGCTTCGGTCACACGTTGGGCAACGCGATGCGTCGACTTCTGCTGTCGTCCCTGCGCGGCTCGGCGGTGTGGGCGTTCCGTATTGACGGCGTCGTGCATGAGCACCAGACGATCGCGGGGGTCGTCGAGGATGTGCATCAAATCATTGGCAACCTCAAGACACTTACTCTGGCACTGCCGGACGAAGTCGAGCAGACCGTCCTGCGCATTGCGAAGTCCGGACCGGGTGTGGTGACGGCTGCCGACATTCAGGTGCAGGCGGTTGGTGGCGTGCGCGTGATCGATCCCTCGCATCACCTGTTTACCATCACCGACGAGCGCGATTTCAACGTCGAGCTCTACGTGAACAAGGGTCGGGGCTACGTCGAGAGCGATCAGCATCCGGCCGACAAGAACTTGTCGGTCGATGTCGTGCGCATCGACGCGATCTACAATCCGGTGCGTCGCGCCAACTTTACCGTCGCGGAAACACGCGTCGGACAGCGCACCGACTACGACCGCCTCACGCTCACGGTCGAAACCAACGGCACGATGTCGCCCGAGGAGTCGGTGAGCTATGCGGCCGCGCTGGCCCAAACCCACTTCCAGTATTTCGTGGGCTTTGGCTCGTCCGCGTCGGCGCAGCCCGGTGCGGGGGGCGACGGCGCGAACAGCGATGCGCTGCGTATGGCCGAGCTGTTCCGTACGCCCATCGACGATCTCGAATTGTCCGTTCGCTCGGTCAATTCACTCAAGAATTCCAACATTCGCTCGCTCGGTGACCTGGTTCGCCAGACCGAGGCGCAGATCCTTCAGGTGAAGAACTTCGGCAAGAAGTCCCTGCAGGAAATCGCCGCACTGCTCGAGAAAGAAGGGCTCAATTTCGGTATGCGCTATGAAGAGAGCACGGACGGCGTCCGGATTCTTGACATGGGAACGGCACCCAGCCGCGCGGCCGAAAACGCGCCCGATGACGACGACGACGAGGAGTAACTTTCCATGCGCCATCGCAAGGCCAATCGCCAACTTCGGCGAACCAGTGAACAGCGCCTCGCGCTGCTTCGCAACCTCGCCACCTCGTTAATCGAGTCGGGCGCGATCGAAACGACGGAAGCCAAGGCGAAGGAACTCCGCCCGTTCGTCGAAAAACTGATCACCAAGGCGCGAAGCGGCACGCTCCACGCGCGTCGCCTCGCCGGCAAGCACGTCCACAAGCGTGAGGCAGCGGACAAACTCTTCCAGGAGATTGGACCGAAGTTTGCCACACGCCCGGGCGGTTATACGCGCATTCTCAAGACCGGACACCGCAAGGGTGACGGCGCAGAGATGGCGCGGATCGAATTGATCCTCAGCTGACAGGACGCATCGTCATGGCCATCAATCGTCATCGCTGTTTTTGTTGCGACAAAGGCGTCGCGTTTGGAAACAGCGTCTCACACGCGAACAACAAGACGCGCCGAACGTGGAAGCCCAACCTGCAGGTGGTTCGCACCCTGCACGAAGGCACGATCATCAAGGTGAAGGTGTGCACGCGATGTCTTGCGGCCGGCAAGATCAAACGCGCACCGCGCGGTCAGCTCGCGGTCGCCTGATTCGTTCGTGATCCACCGCAGGCGGGAAGCTCATTTGCATAGGGCTTCCCGCCTTCGCGTATCTGCACAGCGCCGCACTCCGGTACGGTGGTCAGTCGACTTCCGACGTCCGATTTCCTACTTCCGACTGTAGTGCCAACGGATCCATGAAAACTGCGCTCATCACCGGCATCACCGGCCAGGACGGTTCCTACCTCGCGGAGTTCCTGCTCGCCAAAGGATACCGGGTGGTGGGCATTGTGCGCCGCTCGTCCACCACGCCGTACGAGCGGATCGCCCACCTCGTCGACCGCGTGGAGTTGGCATCGGCCGATCTGCTCGATCAGACCTCGCTGACCGATGTGGTCGAGGCGACGAAGCCCGACGAGATTTACAACCTCGCGGCACAGAGCTTTGTGCAGACGTCGTGGCAGCAACCGGTGCTCACCGGTGAGTTCACGGCCCTGGGCGTAACGCGCATGCTGGAGGCGATGCGGAAGGCGGCACCGCGATCGCGCCTGTATCAGGCGAGTTCGAGTGAGCAGTTCGGTAAAGTGATTGAGACGCCGCAACGTGAGACCACGCCGTTTTATCCGCGATCGCCGTACGGCGTCGCCAAAGTGTACGGACATTGGATCACCGTGAACTATCGCGAAAGCTACAATCTGTTCGCGGTCTCAGGGATTCTGTTTAATCACGAGTCGCCTCGCCGCTGTATCGAGTTCGTGACGCTCAATATTTCTGACGCCGTCGCGCGGATCAAGACGTGTCTGCAGCGCGAACTGCGATTGGGCAACCTGGACGCCCGTCGCGACTGGGGTTTTGCCGGCGACTACGTCGACGCGATGTGGCGCATGTTGCAGCAGGACGCGCCCGACGACTTCGTGATTGGGACGGGCGAAACGTTCTCGGTGCGCGAGTTCTGTCAGGCCGCGTTCGAGACCGTCGGGCTGGACTATCGAGACTACGTCGTGCAGGACGAGAAGTTCTTTCGCCCCGCCGAAGTGGACCTGCTCGTCGCCGACCCCACCAAGGCCAGGGAGCAGCTCGGGTGGACGCCGACCGTGCCGTTTGCCCAGTTGGTCCAGATGATGGTCGATGCGGACCTCGCCCGGTACGCTGCCGCGCGGTGATCGCCCCGCCTCGCTCACGTCCCATGCTGCGCGTGCGTCCGTGCGCGCGCTGATCACCGGCGCGGCCGGCTTCGTCGGTCAATGGCTGACGCAGGCCCTGCGCGCGGAGCACATCGAGGTGACCGCGCTGGCCTTGGCCGACGATGCCACCTCGCACGCCATGCAGCATGCCGAGCACCGCGTCGGTGGTGCGCGGCCGCACGCGCCACTGACGTGGCGAACAGGAGATCTGCGCGAAAACCACTTTGTCGAAGCCGCAGTCGATGCCGCGCAGCCGGACTTCGTGGTCCACTTGGCAGCGATTTCGCATCTGCCGACGGCGGCGGCCGATCCCGCCATGGCCTGGGATATCAACGTCACCGCGACGGCGCGCCTGCTCCACCACCTCGAGCGACTCCGCGCCACGGGCGCTGTCGATCCATTGGTGCTGTTGGTCGGCAGCGCGGAACAGTATGGACGACAGAGCGGCGCCGCGCGCGCGCTCCGAGAAGATACGCCGCAGGCGCCGCGCACCGTCTATGCCGCCACCAAGGTGGCGCAAGAAGTGATGGCGCTGCAGTGCTGGCGCGCCACGGGGCTCCGGGTGATCGTCGCACGCAGCTTCAATCACAGTGGTCGCGGACAAGATCCGCGCTTTTTGCTTCCCGCGCTTGTCGCGCGCGCGATCGCCCTGCGAGACGCCGTCCCGAATGCGCCACTCACGGTCGGCAATACGACCCCGGTACGCGACTTTCTGCATGTGAGTGACGTGGTCTCGGCGTATATTTCGTTGCTGCAGCACGGAACGCCCGGTGAGGCGTACAACGTGGCCAGTGGCACGGGCCGGTCGGTCCAGGACATCGTGGAGCGCGTGCTCGCGCGAGCGGGCGTGCACGCACCGGTGGTGGTCGATCCGGCGCTCGTTCGCCCCGTCGACGTGCCCGCGCTGATTGGGGATCCGCAGAAAATTCACACGGCGACTGGATGGCGCGCACTGCGCTCATTCGACGACATCATCGACGACCTGATACATGCCGCGACGCACTGACCTGCACCGAATCCTCGTAATTGGCTCGGGGCCAATCGTCATCGGCCAGGCTGCCGAGTTCGACTACTCCGGCACGCAAGCCATCAAGGCGCTGCGTGAAGAGGGGTACGAGGTTGTCCTGGTGAATTCCAATCCTGCCACGATCATGACCGATCCGGAATTCGCTGATCGGACGTATATCGAGCCGGTGACTCCCGAGTTCGTAGAGAAGGTCATTGCGCGTGAGCGGCCAGACGCAGTGTTACCGACCATGGGCGGACAGACCGCCCTCAATGTTGCGCTGACGCTGTACGACACGGGCGTCCTGGAGCGCTACGGCTGCGAGTTGATTGGTGCCAACGCGCGCGCAATTCGCGTGGCGGAAGACCGCAAATTGTTTGCCGAGGCGATGGCAAAGATCGGACTCACGTGTCCCCAGGGACGTACGGTGACTTCGCTGGAGGAAGCCCTCGTTGGCGTCGAGGAGACCGGTTTCCCTTCGATCATTCGTCCGTCGTTTACGCTGGGCGGCTCGGGCGGCGGGATCGCCTACAATCGTGAGGAGTTCGAGAGCATCGTGCGGCGCGGACTGGACTTGTCGCCGGTGCACTCCGTGCTGGTCGAAAAATCGCTGCTGGGCTGGAAGGAGTATGAGCTCGAAGTCATGCGCGATCATGCGGACAACGTCGTGATCGTGTGCGCCATCGAGAATCTCGATGCCATGGGCGTGCATACCGGCGATTCCATCACGGTCGCGCCTTCGATGACGCTGACGGACCGCGAGTACCAGACGATGCGCGACGCGGCCGTGGCCATCATTCGGGAGATCGGCGTGGACGCGGGCGGCTGCAACATTCAGTTTGCGGTGAGTCCGCTCACCGGCGAATTGATTGTCATCGAGATGAACCCGCGCGTGTCACGTTCGTCGGCGCTGGCCTCGAAGGCGACGGGATTCCCGATCGCGCGCATTGGCGCGAAACTGGCCGTCGGGTTTCGCCTGGACGAGGTGCCGAATGACATCACCAAAACAACGCCGGCGAGCTTCGAGCCAGTCCTCGACTACGTGATCGTGAAGTGTCCCCGATTCGCGTTTGAAAAGTTCGCCGCCGCCGACCCGGGACTGACCACGCAGATGAAGTCGGTCGGCGAGTCGATGGCCATCGGTCGTACGTTCAAGGAAGCGTTTCAGAAGGCGCTGCGGGCGTTGGAAACGGGTCGTGCGGGATGGGTGGTCGGTGAGCGGCTCATTGACGACCGATTGACTGAGGAATCGAAGGAAGCCTTGCGCGGCGCGCTCAGTCGGCCCACGCCAGAACGCATCTTTCAGCTGAAGCGGGCGATGCAGTTGGGCATGGACACGGCAGAGTTGCACGCTGTCACGGGAATCGATCCATGGTTTCTCGACCAGCTGCGGGAGTTGCTGGACGCCGAAGCGTGGTATCGCGCGCTCCCCGACATCGATGCGGACGCGATGCGCAACATGAAACGCATGGGTTTTTCCGACCGTCAGTTGGGGACGCTGCGTGACGAGAGCGAACACGCGGCACGTGCGCGGCGCTGGGCGCTGGGGGTGCGTCCGGCCTACAAAATGATCGACACCTGTGCCGGGGAGTTTCCCTCCACCACCCCGTACCTGTACGGCTGCTACGACGAAGAAAGTGAGGCGGTGACGGAAGGGCGTCCCAAGGTCGTGATTCTCGGGTCTGGTCCCAAT
>JANLVM010000133.1:0-3036 GCA_031364015.1 Gemmatimonadaceae bacterium | reverse complement strand
TGACGATCGATGCCGCGGCGAATACGGCGCTCGTTGGGGGTCGTGAAGGTCGGTTTTCGGCCGACGGTGCGTCACTCGAAGCATGGGTGGTGCCGACCGACGAGGAACTGCTCATCGCCCGCGACACCTTTCGTGTCGTGTCCGGCATCGAGTCGCCCCTGTAGCGTCGCCCGGTATTCAACGCGCAGGCAAGCCTTGACCGGTGTGCAGCGTGGTCGATAGAATTAAAGATGTGCGGCGATTTTCCCGATTTGACGGGCCGCGCTCCAGTGCCTTGTGGCACTGGCCTTCCGTCTAAGTCGTGGCCATTGCGGCCCGCGACGAACAGTCACTGCGGGCCGTCTTTCGTTGGTGCCCGTTGACGTTTTTTCAGGCAGTACCGCGCGACGACAACCGAGCCTCAATGTCCCACCAGTCCAGCAGTCTTTCCGTCGCCGAGTGCGAACCCTGGCCAATCCGGGAAGAAGTTCTCACCTTCCACGACGTTCCGCTCGAGTCGGGCGCGCGATTGGCAACACTCGAAGTGCGCTATCGACTGGAAGGCACGTTGGCCCCAGCGCGCGACAACCTGGTGCTCATTGTGCACGCACTCACAGGGAGTGTTCGCGCGACCGAATGGTGGCGCGGTGTCGTGGGGGTGGGCGGGGCGATCGACCCCACACATCACGCGGTCTTGACCGCGAACCTGCTGGGCGGCTGCGACGGCACAACCGGCCCGACCAATGACGAACCTGACCGTTTCCCAGCGATTACCACACGCGATCAAGCGGCGATTCTGTCACGCCTGCTCGATGCCCTTGGCGTGTCAACCCCTCTCTTGGTGTGTGGAGGATCGCTTGGTGGGCAAGTGACGTTGGAGTTCGCGGCGAGTTTCCCTCATCGGGTGCGTGCAGCGGTCGTGCTGGCAGCGCCCGCAGCGCAGACGGCACAGGGTCTTGCATGGAATGCCATCATGCGTCGCGCCATCGCCATTGGTGGCGCGAATGACGGATTGGCGCTGGCACGGATGGTGGGCATGTTGAGCTATCGTACGCCCGAAGGACTCGAACGACGCTTCGGACGCGCGCGCACTGCCAACGGCACCTTTCTCATGAATGAGTGGCTCGATGCGCATGGGGCAAAGCTCGCGGCGCGCTTCGACGCCACCAGCTATACCGCACTGTTGCACGCCATGGATGCGCATGATGTCGGTCGCGATCGCGGTGGCGTCGCGGCCGCGCTCGCGCCAGTCGCCGATCGCCTCACCGGCGTTGGCATTCCCGGCGATTTGCTGTATCCGGCCGAATCGGTGCGCGAGTGGGCGCAGGCGGTGAGCGCACGGTATATCGACTTGCCATCGATACATGGTCACGATGCGTTCCTGCTGGAAACGGCGCGTGTGAGCGAGATACTGCTTGACGCGATCGCGCGGTCGGCACCATCAACGGCGAGCGCGGCGGTTGGCGCGCACGAACGGAACACGACTCGATTTTGAAGGTGCGGTCGCCGGCGCCATTCCAGTGGTGCGTTGTATTCGCAGCGGGTGCCGCAGGTGTCGGCATTTCGCAATGCACCGGGATTCTGAACGGCACCAGCAATCGGATTGTGATCGAGAGCGGCACTCGCGCGTCAGGGTGACAGTCGTTCCGGAACGTGCACATCGAATGCCGCCGTTTCGATAACGCCGCCGCGCTTGACCTGCACGAAAACGCGATAGTCGCCCGCAGAAGGAAACGCAAACGGAAACGAGAGCGGCGCGTTGGTCATGCCCACATGCGCGCGACCGCCGGCACTCATACTGTCGTTCGCCATGGACGCGGCCTCCGCGGCGAGCATGCGGGCCAGCATGACCGAATCAAGCCGCGCCGTGTCCCCGCGTTCGCGCCGCATCAACTGCGCCTGTGCCGTCATGCTGGCGGTACCCATGGGGTGCAGGTGCATGAAAATCCCGGCGTCTCGACGCAGGACCATCGCATGTCCACCCATCCCCATGTAGGGTTCTGTCTTCAAGACGCCGCCGCTCGCATCGTGCATCGTCACCACCAGTCGCAGATCGCGCTTGACCACAACGTCGGCATCCGCGCGAAGACGTAGGCTACCGCCCGAGCTGAGCGACACCGAATCGCCAAGCGGCACCGCGCGCACGACCCGCCACGAGTCATCCGCATCACCGTACGCGGTGGCCGCACTCGACGAGGCGACCACGTCGGCGACGACCGGCGCGACCGGAAGGTCGATGGTATCCACCAGCGTACGCTGCGCTCCGCTCTGAAAGAGCAAATCGCCGTACACGAGGTATCGCCCTGCGGGGAGCGCGGGGACGCGCGCCACGAACGAATCCGCGTGGATTCGCAGCGGGTGCAGATGCGCGATCGCATCGTGCGGATCGGCGCGAACGAGGAACAGGTGCATCAGCTTGCCATGGTCCGGCATCAACGGTGGCAACCGATTCGTGCGAAAGAGCGAATCCGTGATCGCAATCGTGAGAATACGATCGGCGTCGAGCGTCCTGACGCGGGCCGACGACGACAACGGTCGATACAACCGTCGCCGATACGCTTCGTCTTCCACGCGCCACCACTCTGACCCGCCAAACAGCGCCAGCGCTATCACACCGGCAGCAACGGCCATCGCCACGCGCGCTCGGCGTTGCTGCGGTGCCGTGGAGTGTTCGCCGGGCGGCAACGATCCTTCGCGGGTCGACGCGCCAACGATACTCAGCAGACCGGCGATCAGCAGACTCCCAACCACCAGCAGAATGCCTCCCATCACGCGATCCATCCCCAGCGTGCGCGATGCATTGGTCTGCATGGGAACGACCAGCGTGCCAGCGCCCGCCGGCCCCTCGACCGCGACATACACCGAGTAGGTACTGGACGTCATGATCCAGAGCGCGTGCGACCAGACCCCAGGGTCGCCCGGTACCGGCGATGCATCTTCGGCCGGTGGCGCACCCTTGGTGCCAATGTTCCACTGCGCGGCGCGGACGGTGACGCGTGTGGGCTGCCCTTCAAGAATGCGCACGAGGATCGGCACTTGAGACGGCACCACGCCCGG
>JANLVM010000108.1:0-4518 GCA_031364015.1 Gemmatimonadaceae bacterium | reverse complement strand
CTGAATGTGGCTCGCTTGATTCGTCGCAAGAACGAAGAGCTGTATTGGGCCTTTATTCCGCGACAGTTCAACCTGTACCGCCTTTCGGTGGCGGGAGAACTCGCCGGCCTCACGGTGCCTACGCGGCGCATTCAAACCGTGACGCCGTATGTACTTTCCGCGGCGCAACGGCAGTGGCCCAACCAAATCGCCACCACGAAATATCCCACGGAAGTCGGCGGCGAGATCAAATACGGCGTTACGCCGGCGCTCACGCTCGACCTCACCTACAACACCGACTTCGCGCAAGTCGAAGTGGATGACCAACGCGTCAATCTGACTCGATTTCCGTTGTTCTTCCCCGAAAAGCGCCCGTTTTTCCTGGAGAACGCCGGCACGTTTTCCGCCGGCACTCCGCAGGCGATCGATCTCTTCTTCACGCGACGAATTGGCATTGCGGACGACGGCACGCCGCAGCCAATCATTGGCGGTGGCCGACTGTCTGGTCGCGTCGGTGGTACCACCATTGGCCTGCTGCAGATGGTGACCGATGCGCCGGACACCAGTTCACCGGGGCAGTCGTTCACCGTCGCTCGCGCGGTCCGCGAACTGTCCGCGCGCTCGCGTGTCGGCGCCATGATGGTGCAGCGCCTTTCCACGAACGACGGCGCCGATGTCAACCGCACGTACGCGGTCGACGGGCGTCTGGGGCTCGGCCAACGCTGGACCAGCGATCTGTGGGCCGCGCGCACGACCACGCCAGGACGCGAAGGTGACGCCAACGCATTCAGCGGTCGTCTGGCGTACCAGACGAACGTGTGGAACCACAACGCACGGGTGGCGCAGGTTGGTGACGATTTCAACCCGGAGGTCGGTTTCATGAGCCGACCTGGTGGTTACCGCGCCATCGACATGTCGCTGATGCGACTCGTGCGCAAGCCGGAGTGGAGCTGGTTTCGTCAATGGAATCCACATGTGAATTATCGCGGCTTCTACGGACTTGAAGACGGGTTTCATCAGACCGGATACGTTCACGTCGATCTCACGGAAATCGAATTCGCCAACAGCACGCGATTTGGCCCGGAGTACAACATCTCGCACGAGGGTTTGCAACAACCATTCACGATTGCGCCGGGTGTCGTGCTTCCGGCGGGATCGTACACCTGGGGCACGCTCGGCTTCGACTACACGACGGATCCGAGCGAGAACGTGACGGCAACAGGACGCTTCGACGTCGGTGAGTTCTGGACGGGGCATCGAAAGGGAGGGAGTGGGACGATCACGGTGCGCCGCGGCGCCGTTTTTTCCGGCTCCGTCACGGTCGACTACAACGACGTCCGATTGCCGCAAGGTCACTTTTCCAGATCATTGCAAGCGGTGCGACTCAACTACTTCTTCACGCCGCGCGTGTTCGTGCAGACGCTCACGCAGTACAACAATCAGGCGCGTATTGCGTCGGCGAACGTGCGATTTGGCTGGCTCAATACTGCGGGTACGGGGCTGTTCGTGGTGTTCAACGATGGTCGGGAGGCGACCGGGTTCCTCGAGTGGGTGCGACCGCAGCAGCGTTCGGTGTTCGTGAAGTTTACCAGGCAGTTTGGCACGACGGGGTAGTCAGGCGTCGCGATCCCACGCGAAGATCCTTGAAAGCGAAGCACTACGGTCACCAGTTTGACGACCACCCGACTCACACCCCAGAGCAATGACCCGCATTCGCCTTACCGCTGTACTCGGCCTGCTCGTCGCCTGCGCCGCGCCCCGCGACGGCGCCACGACAGACACTACGATGTCGGACACGCAGACCGCCACGCGCGACTATCTGTATCTCTGGACCGCCTCGGTCGACACGACGCAGCCCGACTTTCTCGCCGTCGTCGATGTGACCGAAGACGCGACGGACACCGCGCGCTACGGCCGACTGGTCACGACGCTGCCGGTGCCCGGTGTGATGAACGTCCCGCACCACACCGAGCACGAACTGCCCGCCGACCGTCAGCTGTTTGCCAACGGCTACGGCTCCGGGCGCTCGTTCGTGTTCGACCTGACCACGCCCGAATCACCGCGCCTCGCGGCGGAGTTTGGAGATGTGGACGGCTACACGCACCCGCACTCGTTCTTGCGACTGCCGCAAGGCAACGTGCTGGCCACCTTTCAAATGAAACACACGAACAACGGCGGCATGCGCGCGGGGGGATTGGTGGAACTCACACCGCGTGGCACGCTGGTACGGTCTGCGTCGGCCGACACACCGGGCGCCGATTCGGGGCTTCGCGTTTACAGCGCGGGCATCATGCCGGCGCTTGATCGCATCGTGACGACGTCGACCGACATGGAGAAGGATTTCTTTGAGCCGTCGCGCACCTTGCAGATTTGGCGACTGTCCGATCGCAAACTGCTTACGCAGATCACACTGCCCGGTCCCAATGGCGTGCTCACCGCCGAGCCGCGGCTGATGGACGATGGGCGCACGTTGCTGGTGTCGACGTTCAGTTGTGGACTGTTCCTGGTGGAAGGGCTCGAGAGCGAAACACCGAAGGCGACACAGGTCGGGTCGTTTCCGCGCAAAGACGGCACGAGCTGCGCCATCCCCGTGATCGTTGGGAAGTACTACCTCGTCACGGTGCCGGCGTGGAGCGCGGTCGTGAGCCTCGACATTTCCAATCCGAAGGCACCGAAGGAAGTGAGTCGCGTGGCGTTCGACTCGACCGACGTGCCACACTGGATCGCGGTGTCACCGGATCGCAGGCGCGTCGTCGTGACAGGATATGCGTCCATGCAACATACGGTGCAGCTGCTGCGCTTCGACGCGAGCACTGGTCAGTTATCGCTCGATGCACGGTTCCGCGACGAGGCTGCCACGGTACCGGGATTCCGCATGGACAACAAGTCGTGGCCGCACGGTGGGAGTGCAAAGGGGATTCCGCACGGAGCCGTGTTCAGTCGGCGGTGAGCGAACGCCTTCTACGTCACCTCTCCCCCTGGCGCACTATCGACGGACGGTAGCCTGCGTCGTAGATTGAGTCACACATGTCCATGCTCAGCGAACGCCTCACCGCCGCCCTGTCCGACCGTTACCGCATTGAGCGCGAACTGGGGCAAGGTGGCATGGCCAACGTGTTTCTGGCCGCCGATCTCAAGCACGATCGAAAGGTTGCGCTCAAGGTGTTGAAACCCGAACTCGCTGCGGTGCTTGGTGCCGAACGGTTCGTGGTGGAAATCAAGACCACCGCCGCGCTGCAACATCCGCACATCCTCCCGTTGTTTGACTCCGGCACAGCCGACGGATTCCTGTACTACGTGATGCCGTTCATCGACGGCGAAACGTTGCGCGACAAACTGAATCGCGAAACGCAACTCGGTGTCGCGGACGCGGTGAAGATCGCCACCGAAGTGGCCGATGCACTGCACTACGCGCACACACATGGCGTGATCCATCGCGACATCAAGCCAGAAAACATCCTGATGGCGAATGGCCGCCCAATGGTCGCGGACTTCGGAATCGCACTCGCCGTCTCAGCGGCGGCCGGCGGGCGCATGACCGAGACAGGTCTCTCACTCGGCACGCCGCACTACATGTCACCCGAGCAGGCGACGGCGGAGAAAGAAATCACCGGTCGTTCGGATGTGTACTCGCTCGCCAGTGTGCTCTACGAGATGCTCACCGGCGAGCCCCCCCATATGGGGAACTCCGCGCAACAGATCATCATGAAGATCATCGCCGACACGCCGCGGCCGGTGACTGAGTTGCGGAAGTCGGTGCCGGCGCATGTGGCCGCAGCGGTGGCGCAGGCGCTTGAGAAGCTGCCCGCCGATCGATTCGCCTCCGCGGCGGAGTTCGCGGCAGCGCTCGAAGGGCGGTTTGCAACACGACGCACGCCGCAGAACGCGCAGGCCGATAGACTCGACCGAAAATGGCGCCGGATTGCGATGATCGCGGGTGGAGCCGCGATCGCCTGCGCGGCGCTGGCGGTCTGGGCAATGCTTGCCCGTTCCGTTCCGGTTGGCGAGGGCGCGCGTGTCGAGTTCGCGTTCCGCGCCAATACTGCGGCGACTGAACGCACCGTGGTCGCGATCTCGCCCGATGGTCGACGGGTAGTCCAGGCCATCCAGGATTCCGGCGGGACCAACATACTCGTAACGCGTGAACTCGGGTCCACCGCAATCACACGCATCCCCGGCAGCGAGGGTGCGACCGAGGTGGTCTTCTCTCCCAAGGGCGATTGGCTCGCCATTCTTGCGGAAGGTCAGATTCGCAAGCTTCCCGTTTCCGGCGGTCCGTCTACGATCATGGCCGACAGCGCCTTGGCCGGTCCGGGTTGGGCGTCGGACGGCTCAATACTCTACTCAAAACCAGGTGAGGGTCTGTGGCGCGTATCCGCCACCGGGGGAAAGCCGCAGGAGCTTACCAAGCTGGACACCGCTCGACGCGAGTTCCAGCACTGGTACCCCCAGGGGCTTCCAGGTGGGAAGGCGGCAATCTTCAACAGCTTTTCCACGCCGCTGTCGCGCTCGCGGATCGAGGCGGTGGATTACGCGACC
>JANLVM010000103.1:0-9352 GCA_031364015.1 Gemmatimonadaceae bacterium | reverse complement strand
TCGCCGTGCGCGACTCGGCGCGGAGAAAGCCATCCATGCGCAACGCGATCGCCACGTCGGCATCGTCCGCCATGAACACCTCGCCCAATGGCACGGGCTGCAGGGGTTCTTCAGGGATGTGGCGCAGAACGTGTGCTGTGTACAGTCGTATCTCGGTGCGCTCGGTTGCAGCGCCAGGACCACCGTCGGGACGTCCGTCATGTCCCAGTACGTCGTGCAGTGGTGACTGCAGGTCAGAGAAGCTGAATCCCTCCATGACCACCCCGTAAATACGCGGCACGTGCGCGCCCACCGGCACCGGGCTCTCCACGCGCACGATCGTTCCAATACCAATTGGTGCGTCCACCGCCGTCCAGAAGTGAAACTCGTGCGGCGTATTCGGCTTGCGCTCGGTCGCAACCACGCGCCCAATCACGTCGCGCCGCGTCGCATCCTGCATTGCATCCTGCATTGCATCCTGCGTCGCATCCTGCATTGCATCGTCTGTCATATGCTTCGGTCGTTTCCGTCAGAAGTCTTCATGGGCCGATACACGCTTTGAGAAATTGCTCGCAAGCGTACACGCCATAGGTGAGTGTGTCCCACCGCGGATCGGGCAGGGCAATTGGTCCACGTTCAGAGAAAATCCAGCCACTCACACGGTCGGCGCGCTGCGTCAAGGCGCGTACCGCCGCGAGATCGGGATGCGCGTGCTCGGTGTCATCGGCTCGGAAGAGCGTGATGGGCGGCGCCACCTCTACCCGCACGAGGCCATGCAGCGGATCGCCGTCGTCGGATGCGTGCAGGCGCAAGTACCAGCTCGCCACCCCTCGACGCGCGCGGTGTTGCACCAGAAACAGTGGACTGCGTTCGCCGACTGACAGTCCAAGCGTTGCGCGCAATGTCGGCGCGTCGCCGTACAGCGTGTTGTGCGACTTGACGACGCCGAACGCGGGCGCCGCAGCATCAACCGCGAGATTGCCGGATATTCCGCCGTCAATCCACAGCCAGCGCTGCTCTCGACCGCACCATTCTGCGGCAAGTCGGCGTTCGAGCGTTTCACGCTCCTGCGCTACGACCTCCAGCGCGCGAGCGCGAACGGCTAAGGGATGCAGGGGCAGCTCGTCGCGTCCGGACTCCGATACATCGATTGGGTTGACGCCCGTATCGCACAGGGCAGTCCACTGGTGTTCACCCAAGTGCGCGCGCGACGCGAGAATCAGATGTCGCACACTCGGCGTGTGCCACGTGGACATGCGACGATCTATCCGTTCGCGCACGACAGCGGCAACAGTCGCAAACACTATCGGAGAGCCGGCCATGTGCCCCACCACGCGGCTTCGCTGGATGCCATCGAGAAAGGCATCAACGCCTGTCTCGGCATTCAATACAACCGAGCGGGCACCAGCGCTTTCCAGCATCGCGCAACTGGCCACCGTTGGCACGTCCCCATGCATGACGGACCGTTCGAGCGCCAGGGCATGGCCAACGGCATCGATGGCTCGTCCTCCAACCACGGGGCGCAGGGCTCGCAACGCGGCGCGCAGACCGCCCTCGGGCCATATTCCGGTGACTACCCGATGGTCGGGTACGGTTTCGGGAATCGGAACCCGGGAGGCGACTCGTTCGTCTTGCACGGAGCGGACGCTAGTGCCCCGGCCTCGCCGGGACAACAACGACGCGCAGAACGAGCGTCTCGCTCCAGCGTCCGCAGTTCAATCACTCGACCACCCACTGAAAATGCTGCCGTGTCCTCACGCTCCGTGATTCTGACTCTCGTGCACCGCGCCGCAGGTCGGCGCACCGGACTGCTGGTGTTGCTCGCATCGCTCGGCGTCTCCGCTGGGTGCGATCGCATCAAGCGTGCCCTGAAGGATGAGACAGCGTTAGACGGGGGCGGCGATCCCGTCTGGCAGGGCGACAGCACCATGTTGGCGACCAAGCCCGGCATCCTGTTCCGCATTATTGCGCATGAAAAGGGCCGAGCGGTCTCGCCAATCGCCACCGTTGGCCCGCAGGGTTTCCGCCAACTCACCATGGGCGGTCGTGGATGGCGAGCGTTCGACGTGAACTACTTGCAGGCGGGCAACACACTCAGCGCCATTCGCAATGGTCACCCGGAGGGTGAGGTGCGGCTCACGCGAGGCATGTGGGAGGGCGGAGGCGCGCAGCTCGACAGCTTGCCCGGATGTCCGAGGTACGTGCCGGCCGGACTTGCTGAGGCGGCACCCGATGTCGCACTGGCGGTAAGCGGAGTACGCCCGACGCTTAAGACGGTCGCGCCGATGTCTGCCGGAGAGCTGCAAGCGGCCATTTCCACGATCCCGACGCTCATCGCACCATCCAGTGGGATCGCCACCTCGATGCTCTCCCGCTACAAGCGTGAGGTGCACGTCCTGTACACCGGCACCGGACCGCGCCCGTCGATTCTCGTCACGTACAATGACCCTGAGCAAGTCTCAGACACGTTGAAGGCGATGGGGCAGCGCCCTCGGCAGTTTGTGGTCGTGTTGGACAAGGGGGTGTACGGCTATCGGCCGACGTACACGTTCTCCACGCTGGGCAACGCCATCACACCACCGCGAATCACGTTCCTCGACTACGTGGACGTCGACAGCGACGGTAAGGCCGAGTTGTTTTTTGCGTACAAACAGCCCGTGGCGTCGTTTCGTCTGGACGCCACCATTACGTTGCGATTTGACAGTGATGCGTGGCGCGAAAGCCTCCGCGAGATGGTGCGCTGTCAGCTGTAGCTCGCAGCACCGCGTTCCTCACTCGATCCCGATATCCCACGCCTGCTCGAGATCATTCCGGCTATAGGCCCGAAACGCCGTGAGGGTCTGCGTGCGCACGATGCCCGGCACTTTCGCGAACTCCTCGGTCACGACGGTCGCTATTTGCTCAAGGTCGGCGACGCGAAGGATGGCCACCAGATCCCACGCGCCGGACACGGAGTAGACCTCGCTCACCCCATCGATGCCGGCCAGTGCGGTCGCGCACTGCGGAATGCTCTTGGGGTCGGCTTGCACCAGGACAATGGTCGTAATCATGTTGAACTCCGTTCGGGGGACACCAGGCACCTCGCAATGCGCGTCACTCCTTCCACCGCCACCGCCTCGGTCGTCGCGTAGCTCAGGCGAATCCAGTCGGGCGTCAGGAACGCGCTGCCCGGTACGACCACCACATTCTCTTGTTCGAGCACGCGTTCGGCAAACGCCGCGCCCGGATCGGTGGCGCCCTGGAAACCCGCCACGTTTACGTACAGGTAGAACGCCCCCCTGGGCCGCACATAGTGAACGGTCGGGAACGACGTCAGCACGCGCAACACCGCATCGCGGCGACGCTGGAATTCCTGCACCATGTGCGCAACCGCTTGATCGGCTTCGTCGACACGGGCGAGCGCTGCCAGCGCGGCGTGTTGCGACACGGCGGCCGCGTTCGACGTGGTGTGAGACTGGAACGCCGTCATGGCTTTCGTCACGGCGAGCGGGGCAATGGACCAGCCAATGCGCCACCCGGTCATCGCGTACGCCTTCGCCACGCCATTGATCACGATGAGATTCTCACGCGAGGGCGCCACGGACAATACCGACACCGCGGGTTCGTCATACGCGATGCGCATGTAGATCTCGTCGGCAATCACCCACCAGCCACGATCGGCGGCCAGCACGAGAATCGCTGACAGTTCGTCGCGTGAATACACCGCGCCGGTGGGATTGCTGGGCGAACAGAGCATCAACCCCTTGGTCCTGGTCGTCGCGGCGGCCGCGAGTTGATCCGCCGTCACCTTCAGCGAATTCGACGCGTCGCCAAACACGGGGACCGCCGTCGCGCGCGCCAGTTCGACCATCTCGTAATAGCTGGTCCATGCGGGTGTGGGGATCAGCACCTCGTCACCAGGACCGAAGCAGCAGACGCACGCGTTATACAGTGATTGTTTGGAGCCATTCGATACCACCACTTCATTCGCCGCGACCGCTGACAATCCACGCACGTATCGATTGGCATCGGCGGCAATCGCCTCGCGCAGCGAAAGTATCCCCTCGGTGGCCGTGTAGCGGGTAGCACCTTCGGCGAGCGCCTTTACCGCCGCCTCGCGAATGAACAACGGGGTGTCAAAGTCGGGTTCGCCCGCGCCCAAATCGATGATGGCCCTTCCTGCCGCCTTGAGCGCCCGCGCCTTGGCCGCCACGGCAAGCGTGGCAGACTCCTTCATGCGAGCGATGTTCAGGGACGGCTGGAAGACGAGAGGCATGGCGTGGCTGGGTGACGGTGGAGATCCCTCGCCAAGTCGAGTAGCTTTGAGGGACGGACGCTGGGCGTCCGCAAACTAAGCGTGCCCGCGAGCGGCGCGCCACGCGCGGCACGATCGTAGGCAAGGGCGCGTGATTTACTGGCCGTTGGGCGGCCAGGCTGACCGACAACTGACGGGAGTGGGACGTGGGCGACGAAGAACGGGAAGGCGCAGCGCGCAGCCAGAATGTGGTGCTGCAAGGTCCGGCTGATGCGCGGACGATGGCGGCGGCCATGCGGCCCGGAGTGGAACGCAGCCGCGAGGTTGAGGGGAACGTCGGGCCCGCGTGTCTGGTGATTACGCCCACCATCGAACAGGCACTCACCGCCGCCGAGCAGGCGCGCGTGCTGTTCGCCAACGACACGTCTCGCGTGGTCCCGGTCAGTCATGTCGCGCGCGCGCGGCGAGTACTCGCCTCAGGCCCGGTCGCGATCGTGACCGGCACCGCCGCCGACCTGCTCGCCTTGCGCCGCGACTCAGCGCTCCGCCTTGATGCGCTGCGTGCGGCAATCATTATCGGGCTTGACGATGTGCTGGCCGAAGGCGATATCGGCGCGCTGCAAGCCTTGCTTGGCGATATACCGGCCGAGACCATGCGCGTGGCCACCATCGACCATGAAACGCCGGCGGTTGAGGCGTTTCTCGAAGCGCAGTTGCATCGTGCCCGTCGTATTGCGCCACCACCTGCGGGCGACACGACACTGGCGGTGACGCCGAGTTACGTATTGACCTCGCTCGCTGGGCGGGCCGATGTACTGCGCGCGGTGCTCGACGCGGTCGACCCGCCATCGTTGGTCGTCGTCGCATCGAACGATCCCTCGGCCGACGAAGCCCGACGGGCACTGTCCCGACTCGGGTTGGTCATCGATGGGCTCCTGGTACAGGTGGTACGTCAGCCGACGTCGCAGCACGTCAGTTTGGTCGTGTTGTGGGATGCACCCGCTTCGGCAGAAGCGCTGGCAGAGGCGTTGGCGACGCAGCCGGTTGACGCGGTCGCACTGTTGACACCCGAGGACTTGCCGACCTTTCGTCGACTCACGCATGGCGCGGCGGCGGCGTGGACACCGCCCACGCGCAAGGCGTCTGCCGGATCACGTGTGCATCGACTGCGGACGGCGGTACGGAACACGTTAGAGAAGGGTGGCGGCGCGTCAGCGAGCGAACTCGCACTTCTCACACCACTGCTTGATACGTTCGACGCCGTGGAGATCGCCTCGGCAGCCCTGCGTCTCTATGAAGCAGCGCTGCGCGACATGACCGCACTCAAGGCGGAGGCGGTCCAACTGGCAGCGCGCCCCGTCGCGAGTGATGCGCGTAGCAGCCGAGGGCTGTCGGTCGTTCAGGGTGGCGCCCCGAGTCGTAGCGGGACGCTGCGCGTGTTCCTTGCGGTGGGCAAGCGCGATGAGGTGCGGGTCGGTGATATCGTCGGTGCCGTTGCCAATGAGGCTGGTATCGACGGCGATCGCATCGGATCGGTGGAGATGTTTGAATCACACAGCACGGTCGAATTGTCGGCAGAAGACGCGACCCGCGCCGTCGCCGCGTTGGCGAATGCGTCGTTGCGTGGCCGACGTCTTAGCGCCCGCATTGACGAGCGCAGCGACCGCAGCAGCGACCGCGGCAGCGACCGCACCAGCAGCGATCGTGGTGGTGATCGCGGCGAACGACGCCCTCCGCGGACGTTCGGACCGCCCCGAGGCGGCCCGCGTGGCGAGCGGAGTGACCGACCGGAACGTCCGCCCATGCGTGGCACGCCCCCGTACGGTGACAGCCGTGGTGACGCACGCGGAGATTCCCGCGGTGGCCCGCGGAGTGACGCGCGTGGTGGCTCACGTGAAGGTGGGTCGCGCGACGGTGGATCGCGCGGCGGCGGCCCACGCGACAGCTTCGGCACGACTGGCGCACGGCGTGACTTTGCCGATCGTCCGGCGCGCGAGCGCACGGAGAGCACCACGGAGTGGTCCCAGCGCGGAGAGCGCATGAAACACGCCAAGCGGCCTCCGACCGAAAGTACCGAGTAATTCGACGAGGTTCGAGGCGATGAGTGGTGGGTTTCAGCTGTCCGGAGGATGGATTGAAGTCGTGGCGGGCGTGATGTTCAGCGGGAAGTCAGAAGAACTGATGCGTCGCGTGCGCCGCGCCACCATCGCGCGCAAGCGGGTGCAAGTTTTCAAATCGCACCTCGATAACCGGTACGCCGGACTGCTCACCATTTCGAGCCATGACCAGCGCACCATCGAAGCGGTTCCCGTCGACTCCTCGTCGCAGATCATGCTGCGCCTTGATCCGATGGCACAGGTGATTGCCATCGACGAGGCGCAATTTCTGGATGCGGGTATCGTGCAGATCGTTTCGGCGCTGGCCGATCGCGGACGACGCGTCGTCGTGGCCGGTACCGACACGGACTTTCGCGGTGAACCCTTTGGGGCCATGCCGCAATTGATGGCCGTGGCAGAAGTGGTCGACAAATTGCACGCGATTTGCGTGTTGTGCGGTGCACCGGCGAGTCGCAATCAGCGACTGATCGAAGGGAAACCGGCGCGCTATGACTCACCGACCATCATGGTGGGTGCCGCCGACAGCTACGAGGCCAGATGCCGAGCGTGTCATGTCGTGCCGAGACGAGACGAGGGGCAAGAGCAGCTGTTGTGAGAACCATTGGAACAGTCGACAGCACTCAAAGTGCGTCGATTGGGGCGGACCGGCGACCGGGACTGTGACGCATTTGCGGGATTCGGCGTCTACTCCATGATGCCGGCCAAATGCTTCTCCCCAACTAAGCGGACTGTCGCATGGGTGTGATCGCGACGCTCCTCGCTCACGAACCTCGGCTCGCGCGCCTTCGCAGTGCGGCGCGTGACCGATATCGTTTCGTGCTGTGCGAGGACTGGACTTCGCTCACCCGCGCGTGCGAACGCGGGCCAATCAATGTCGTGGTCTTCGACCTGTACGTTGATGGCCGCGCAGACTTCGAACGGGTACGCCAGCTGCGAGTGCGTGTTCCGCGCGCCGCGCTGGTGGCCTATGTCGACGTCACAAAAGAGCGCGCCAAGGACATGTTCGATGCCGGACGGTGCGGGATCGACGTCTTGGTGGTGGCCGAGGAGACGGACACGCCGGCCGCACTCGCGGCGCTGCTCGATCAGGCGGAAGCACGCAGCGTGTCGAGTTTGCTCAAGCCGCACCTGGCGGGACTACGGAGCGTGGTGCGCGACGCGGTCATGCTGTCGGTGACCCGCGCCCACGAACGCCTCACCCCCGACAGTCTCGCCCGGCTGATCGCGGTGTCTCGTCGGCTGTTGTCGAAACGATTGGAAGGGGCACAGCTCCCGCCGCCACATCAGATGTTGACATGGGGGCGACTGATCGTCGCCGCGAGCATGCTCGAAGACGGGTCGCGGAGCGCCGACGGTGTCGCCAGCGCGCTCGACTTTCCGTCTGGGAGTGCGTTCAGGAACACCTGCCAGCGATACCTCGGCTGCACGCCTCACCAGATTCGGTTGCGCGGTGGTGCCGGCTGGGTCATTCAGGAACTGCTCGTGAACCGCGAGAAGCGCCGTGAAATCGGGTCGCACGAAGACGACGTGAGCACGAGCGCCGCCGCGTAGGTGGCAGGTGCGCGGACGTGGTTCACCACGCGCAGCCGTGCCTACCTCCTGGCGCGAATAGGGTCTAACTTGTCGTAATGCCTCGCCTCCCGCTCCACATTGGCCTCACCGGCAATATCGCGAGCGGTAAGAGCCGTGTCGCCCGGCAACTGGCCACGCTCGGGGCAACAGTCATTGACGCTGACGTGCTGGCCCGTGACGCCATCGCGCTGGGCACGCCGGGATACGACGCAGTGGTCGCGACGTTCGGGCGTGACGTCGTCTCAGCCAACGGTGCAGTCGATCGGAGCGCCCTCAGAAAAATGGTCTTTCAGGACAGTGAGGCGCGCAGCGCACTAAATGCCATTGTACATCCAATCGTCGGCGTGCTGCGCGACGCGCAGTTCAACGCGGCGGCCGCACGCGGCGACCGCGTGGTCATTTCGGACATTCCCCTACTCTTCGAAGTCGGCCTTGAGCACCACTTCGACGGCATCCTCGTGGTCGACGCCCCCTCGACGGTCCGCAAGGAACGTCTTCTGCGCGATCGCGGTTTGTCGGCCGCCGACGCCGAAGCCATGATGGCCGCCCAGTGGCCCAGCGCACGAAAACGCGCGAGCGCCACATGGGTCATCGACAATGACGGTACACCAGCGCAGCTTGAAGGACGTGTAGCCGCACTGTGGCACACCATTCTCGAATTGGCCGACCGGCAGCGCCCGACGGTGCCGGCTTCCTGACATCCCGATTTCTCTTCGGAGTTCACTGTGTCGAACATCCCTGACGATCTGCGCTATACCAAGGAACACGAATACGTCCGATCCCAGAGCGATGGGGTCGTCGCGATCGGGATCACGGACTTCGCGCAGGGCGAACTCGGAGACATCGTGTATGTCGAACTGCCCAAAATCGGTGCGACCTATGGCGCCCATGACGTCTTCGGCACCGTCGAAGCCGTCAAGGCGGTCTCCGAGCTGTATATGCCAGTCGCCGGCGAGATTGTGGAAGTGAACGCGCGCCTGGACGGCGAGCCGGCGCTGATCAACACCGATCCGTACGGCGAGGGGTGGATGATCAAGGTGCGCGTGCCAGCCGGTGCCGACGCAGGACTCATGTCGGCGACCGATTACAGGTCACAGTTAGGGGAGTAGTTCGCACGTCTGGCTTTAGCGAATGGCTTTTGCGCTTTCGCCCTGATAGCGTAGTTGCCCCTAGCACCAATACTGTTCAGTTTATGTAGATGTGTTAGATCAGCGGTTCACTCCTGCAGGTAAGAGGTATGAGTTGAACGTCATCCGGGCAGCAGGGAGGAGGAACTGATCCAGGAGTGAAGGGGCATAGGGGTGCCATTCGACTTTTAGGACGCAAAGTCGGATGGCACCCCTCTGCCCCTCTTCCCTGGATCAGTTCCTGTCTCCTGCAACCCGGATGACGTTCAACTCCTACCTCTTCCCCGCAAGGAGTGAACCGCTGATCTACCACATTTACATAA
>JANLVM010000027.1:0-8246 GCA_031364015.1 Gemmatimonadaceae bacterium | reverse complement strand
CGCGCCGATAATCGGCTGCACCTGCGGAATGAACACGCGTGCCGCGACCGATAACGTGTCGTTGACACCGCGCAGCACGAAGTTGCGATCGCGAATGGCGCCGAACGGCGTCAGCTCCTGGGCAAACCCGTTGGCCGCATTCGCCGTGTCACGCGGAATTACCGTGTAACCCGGATAGAGCGGTGACGCCAGCTGGTCGCGCTCACGGTTGGCCGCGTACTGGTCGTTAATGATGAAAATTGGCCGGTTGTCACCGGTGACCCACACGAACCCGTGGTTCACCGCCGACGGGGACGCAATGGTGTCGATGAACACCCTGGCCGACCCGCTGGTGCCGCGAAGGGTGCCGGTTATCTGGAGCAACGCTCCGATTCGCACCGGCACGTTCTGGTTCACCGAGAACGCCTGGTCGCGGGCTACAAAGTTCGGTGTGGCCGGACCAACCGCCGTTGTCGCCGCGCTGGGAAGCACCCATCGCACGTTCACGGTAGTGGTGGTGGCGCTGGTGACCGTGTCGATCGTTTTCCGCACGATGAATTGGTTGCCCCACACCAGTCGAGTCGTCCCCGACACATCGTTGGACACAAAGCCGTAGGCCAGTGACTGCGACGCATTTCCCGTAACCGTCGATGTATCGACCCGCGCAAACGAGCGCCCGGCGACGTTGGTGATGGGCGCATAGACCTGTATCGTGGACGGTCCGGCGCTGGACAAGCTGGAGTTGATCGTATCGAGCGGAAAACCCAGCGTGCTCTGCACGTCGGTGGCGATGAAGCCGGCAGCCGTCGAGTCAACAACGCGGAAGTCCGAGTAACCGCGCGATCGGGTGACGTACGAGTACAGATAGGTCTTTCCGGCCTGAACGGGCTCAGAGAACGCGCCCAATGCAGGGAGGCCTGCCAGATAGTTCACCGTCGCGATTGGTCTCCACGAAAATGCGTTCACGCCCAGATCAAGCGCACGCGTTGGTGCGTCGGTGCAGGTGGCGGAATTACCGCTGGTGGTCGTGAATGACGCGCCGCCGTTGCATGATTTGAACAGCAGTACGGCCGCCAGATTGTCGTTCGCCCGCACCGATAGCCGATTCAACAAACCGGGATTGAGCCGAAGGACGCGACGCACGGTCGCGTTCCCGGCGATGGAGTCGCTCCGCGCCTTGTTCACCAGCCGCACCATGAACGGATCGACCGGATTGATATTCGGAAAACGCACCGTGATCACGGCGCCGACACTGACGCTGGCCGCGCCGAACGTGGTCGAGTCGATCAACTCGGCCGAGGCAATCGTGTACGACTTGCCCGAAACCACTGCGGGAAAGGGGAATGGTGCCGGCCCCTCGTAGTTGGTGAGGTAACTGTTGATAACGCCGTCGATGGTTTGCCGGATCGTAGTAGAGTCGCTGTTCCAGGAGAACGCCCAGAGAAATTGCGTGGTGTCGTTCGCCTTGAGCTTGAACGGTCCGGCGGACACGGTATTCAGGATGTTCCACATGCGCGTCGCGGTGCCGTTAAGTATGGTATCGCTCCACAGCGCCGCGCATCCCCGCGCGCCGCACCCGGTTACCGAGATGGTGTCCTGCACCCCGTCGTTGTTGTAGTCCCACTTGCCGAACGGCTGGCCGGTGAGTGAGTTCGTCGTGTTTCCGGGCACGAACTTCGGGAACTTGGTGTTCTCGAGCGTCGGGAATGTGCCGCTCCACTCCTCGGGTCCGATGAGCGTTGTAAAATTCACCAGCGACAGGTCGGACGGATTACGCCCATCCATGTAGTTGAGTTCCGTCGATGACATCATGCCGAACCCCGACCGCATGGAGCGGTTGATGTTCTGCGACGTCTGGCCGAAGGAGTTACGCTTGGCGTGGTTGAACGTGATGGTGTCGTCGGCCAACGGGCTGGTTGGATTGAAGTACGGGCTGTTCGGATTGCTGAACAGCTTGTTGCGCATGTCGCCCAACGGCGACTTGAGCAGCGTCATCGTGTACACGCCGAATACGCCAAAACCACCGGTCTGACAGCCGTCCTGCGACCCATTGATGTAGCGCCGGGGGTATGTAGTTGAGCACTGCCCACTGGTGCCGCCGCCCGTCGCGTACAGCGTATTCACGGCGAAATCATAGTACACGGAGACCGCTTGTCCATTCTGCAGGAATCCGGGACCAAGGCCGTAGTACAGCGAGTCATAGTCGATGCCGGTACCGTACACGTCGGCCGACTTGTTCACCAACTGCATTTGATAGAACTGCGTGTTACGAGTCGCGGGTGCGGCCAACTGCCAGCTGTCCACGCGCATCTCGATGCCGAGCGGATACCCCGGATCGATGGGCGCGCCAGTGCCGCCCGGCACCACCGACCCGAAACGCAACTTCTGCTCGCGGTAGTAATCACTCATGAAGCCGTACACGCTCTGCGTACCAAGCGTCTCGGTAACGTCGAGACGCGAGCGCGACAACTTCCAGTCGTCCCAGCGGAAGTTGGGCTTGTTGGCGTTGAAGGTGTTGACCCACACCGAATCGGGCACCACCACCTTCGCCGCAAAACCCTGTGACCCCCAGGTTACCGGGCAGTCTTTCATCGCCATTAACGAGAATCCCTCTCTCAGAAATGTCGGGTCATCGCGACAGGAGCTGTTAAATATCGATGTCACGCCGGCGAACGCCTTGCCGAACTGACCGTCGGCCGAACCGATCTTCTTGATTTGCGGCGGCACCAGCACCTGCCAGTAGGCAGACGAATATCCGAGCGAACCCGCCATGCCGTTGATGCCCGGGTGCACCGCACGGATCTTGCGGAACTCGCTCGGCGGCGCAGCCATGGTCAGGCCCATCTCGAAAAACATGTACCCGGCGTTGTTGTTAATGCGGCCCATCTGCACCGGGCCGGAGCCCTGATTCTCCGACACTGGGCCACCTTGGTTGGTGACACCGGAGCGGAAGCCGCCGGACATGCGCAGCGCGCCGGCCGCCAGATCCTCGGCGGCAAACAGGTTGAAAGGATTCGGTCGCGGAATGCTCACCGCCTTGATTGAGCCGTCGGCCCGTACGCTGTCGAGCGTCCACTGCACGGTGGGCTGCACCCGCTGCGCGTCGAGACACAACGGGGCAATCGCGAGCAACAATCCGCTCAACGCCACCCGCGCATGGATGAGACGTCGCAACCGGCGTGAGGCGCAGTGGCCCCCGGACGGCCGCACGTCGGCATCAAAGGTCTTCTGTTCGAAGGTCATGAGTAACTGTCGGTGCCTGGGTTACCGATCACCCTCGTCCGGCAATGAGTGCCGGACGAGGGCAGTCGGTGCTGATTAGAAGTTGACGGTAATTCCTGTCGCAAGGCTGCGCCGCTGGCCGATGAACTCGGGCTGGTCGAACGCGGTCGACGTCGTGGCATCGCCAGTGTTGCCGACGCGTCGGTTGCTGAAGTCGCGCAGACCGTTGTCGCAGGTGCCGGTGTTCACGAACACCTGAACACAGTTGGCCCGGTCGAACAGGTTGTCCACCCGCAGGAAACCTGAGTACCGCACCGAACCAATGCGGAATCCTTTGTCCAGCAGGAGGTTGATAGTCGACGTGGCTGGCTGACGTCCCGCGTTGATGTCGGACGAGGCCGCAGCAGCATTCACGTTGCCGAACGAATTGGCGCGAACCGGTGTGTAGGGAAGGCCGGCGGTGCGATTGAACGTGATGGTGGCGCGTGCATTGCGGAGCAGCTTGCCAGCGTTCAGGGGCAACGTGGGGATGTCTTCGCGCACCTGCAGGAAGAACGTGGAGTTCACCCGGTACGTCTGGTCGATATCGGCCACAGTTTCGATCAGCTGCTGATTGATGGACGGCTCGGTGCGCTGCACTTCGTTGGCGCGGTCGGGCGGACGGGAGTTGGTCGTCGCGCGGGACAAACCAAAGTTCACGTCATAGCCCCACCGGTCGGCCAAACGGCGACGGAACTGCAATTCCATGCCGCGCGACGACAGGAAGTCGCCGTTCACCAGGACCGTGTACGATGGCAGCGAACCGTCGTACGTGGAACCGATGTCCTGAGTGGCACGGCTCGGGCGGAGCCCCGAAAGTCCCGTCTCGGAGCGGTTGAACACCGCCACCTGAATGGAATAATTCCGGCCCAGCTCCGTCTGATAGCCCACTTCATATTGCTTGGCCTGTTCCAACAGCAGGCCAGGATTGCCCACGAACGCGGGATTGTCGGTCGAGATGTTTGGCACGCACTCCCTGGTGCCCGGCTTGACCGCCGTTGCGCTGCAGTACGCGTCGCCTCCCCCGGCTACGGTGCCGCCGGCTACGGTGCCGATGCCCGTGTTGCGATAGCCGTTGCCGTACAGCGGCACCATGGTGTAGCGGCCCGCGTTGAAGAACACCTGCGACTTCTCGGTGAGCGGGAAGGCGATGGCAACACGCGGGCTGAACGCCGTGCGCGCCTTCGCTTCGGTGAAATCGTCCAGTTGCGCGATGGCCGCCGCGGTATCCAGAAGAATCGAACGCTGCGATCTCGGGTTGATGGCACCGGCGGCGCACCCCGCTACCCCGTATGGCTGGCCTTGTGCATTCAGCATCTTCCGGCCTCCTACCGACGCCCCGTCACAGATCTCGCGCGCTGTGGTGCCGTTGGACGGATTGAACGGGTCGGTGAACCCCAGCCCTACGGCGCGGCCGTAGTCGAAACGGCCACCCAGCTTGATGGTGATGAAGTCGTACTCGATGATGCTTTGCACGTAGCCCGCCGCTTCAATCGGCTTCGCACGATAAACCTGCGCCGTGAGCGGCTGGATACCTGAGTTTGTGCCAAACGCGCCGACGTCCTTGTACTCAAGGTCGTGCTGCACGAACTGCGCACCAAACTGCAGGTTGTTGTGGTCGGTGAGTTGCGACTGGACGTCGGCCTTGAACGTGCGCGTCGTGAAATTCTCGCCGCCAAACACGCCGTCGACAATACCGGCATCGGGAACACGGTCACCGCCAGCCACGGTGGGCGACGGGCTCAGGAAGTTCTGGTCGAAGTTGGGGCGGAAGAACGGCCCCGGAACACAGGTACCCAGGAAGTACGGGCAGGTGACGCGCTCAAACGTCGTTTGACCGACGCGCAGCTGCACGTTGCTGCGACCGAAACGCTGCTCGAGCGAGCCAATGATCACCCGGCCTTTGTCGCTCACCGACGGCTGCATCAGGTCCTGAGAGAAACGGTTCCCACCGTCGGTCAGGACGTTCAACGAGTCGGCACGGTTGTTCACCAGCTTGAGCGGATCGCCGCGATAGTTGTAGTACAGACGGCGATCATACCTGCGCGTGGCGCGCTCGGCGCCTATCGCTGTGACCTTGATGGTGGTGTTGTTGAACGGGAGGAAGGTCAGCTTGCCAACCACCTGCGAGTTCTGGTTCCCACCGTATCCCTGCCACCCGCCGTTCAGGTCACGCGAGCTGGGCGGCAGATCATCCGCGCGCCCGAGAATGGACTGCGTGCCGTTGGCCGTGAACACGTCGTTGTCAAAACGGAGCACCTGCGCCGCCTGGCTTTGTACCTGGCCCGACACGGCGTAACGAATCTTGGCGTTGGTGCCAGGGACTGGTCCCGACAGATAGCCGTTCAGCAGGTTCAGGCCAAGCAGCTTGTCTTGCTGGTTCCCGAAAATGGCTCCCGGCAACGTGGAGTTCTGGAAGTTGACTGACCCGGAAACTTCCGAGCCGCCTTCGCGTACCGCCTGGTTAATCACGCCGGACAGCGCGTTGCCGTACTGCGGGTCCATGCCGCCACGCTGGAAATTCACCTGCTGCACCGCGAGCGGGTTGAGACTCACCACGTCACTGCCAAACAGCGGGTTGTTGATCGGAATGCCATCGATCATCGAAAGCGTCGAGCCGCCACGACCGCCGCGCACGCGGATGGGCTGCGTCGTACTGCGCTGCTCTTCCGCCAGCGAAATCACTGACGTGTTATTGGGCACTTCGGTGAACCCCTGCTGGAGCGCCAACACACCGGCAATACTGGTGACCGGCAGCGACTGAATCTGTTCGGCCGTGATGACGGACGCCGAACCGATCTGACTGCGCTCGATCAGCGGGGTCTGGTCGGCCTGCACCGTAATAGCCGCCAACGTCTGATTGGACGCCTTCAGCTTGAAGTTCTGCTCGCGCGTGCCGTCAATCGTGATCTGCACGTTCGTGGCCTGCACGCTCTGAAAGCCCAGTCGTCGCGCGGCCACGGTGTAGGTACCGGGCGACACCTGAATGATGAAGTAGCGACCGGCGGCGTTCGTGATGGCGCCGAGTGTCGTGCCGGTCACCACGACGGCCGCAGCCTCGATGGGCCGACCGGTTTCAGCGTCGACCACGAGACCGGTCAACTTTCCGGTCTGGGCGTGAGCGACGGACATCGGCGCGGCGAACGCTGCGCCAAGGACCGTTGCAAATAGCCAACAACGTCCGAGAAACTTCATCTGCTCCTCCGGTAGGGTAGTGCCACGGGACGGTCGTTCGACGGAGACCTATAGGCGCGCCGAACGCTTGCAACGTCGCACGTCCACTCCATCGGCTCGAACGGAAAGCAACCGTTCAAGGCTGGTGGGTGACTCGTACGACACTGAGAAAACCGAACGCAACCACAGCGCCGGTCGGGAAACTCGAGGCAGAACCTGCCGACGCGCTAACGCCAAGCGCGAAAAGCAGGGGTACGACAAGGCAGGGGTACCACGTATAGGCTGAACGGCAAATCTTGGCTGTCGCGAAACCTGCGACGACAGTTTCACACTGGGCGGCAAGCTAGCATCGGCACCGCTTGTGTCAATGTGCTTGCGCGGAAAGTTCCGGGTGGGTCACGAATCGAGATTCCCAAGGCCAAGCGGAATCTTTGCACCGTATTCGCACCGTGTCCCACCTCAACGTGCTGAGGCGTGACACCCCGAAGAACAGTGGAAGCGCTTGCCGCGTCACAAATTCGTGCCAGTACTGAGATTTTGTGTTTTTGAAGCGTCACCTAAAGCGAACTCTTCCATACCGACCACCGACGCGAACCGGCTCACACCCGCCATTCGCCGGTCGCGACCCGAGGTCAGACGGCGCCAGACACCGCCGCGCGCTCGGTCACCACGCGCACCTGGTTGTCCACCACCTGCAGAAATCCACCGTCGACACTAAAGCGGCGCTCACCCTCCGCCGTGGTCACGCGCAACGTGCCACGTCCCAAAAGCGTCATCAGCGGTGCGTGCATCGGCAGAATGCCCATTTCGCCATCAAAGGCCGGCGCCACAACGCCCAGCGCGGGTCCTTCAAACAGCACCCGCTCGGGTGAGATCACTGAAACCTTCAACGCGGCGCTCACGATCAGCTCTGGTATTTTTTCGCGTTGGCCACCACGTCGTCCACGCCACCGGCCATGAAGAACGCTTGCTCGGGCAGATGATCGAACTCGCCTGCGCAAATGCGCTCGAACGAAGAAATCGTTTCTTCCAGCTTCACGTACTTGCCGGGTATCCCGGTGAACTGTTCGGCGACGGCGAACGGCTGCGACATGAACCGCTGCAGTCGACGCGCGCGCCCGACGATCTTCTTGTCATCTTCCGACAGTTCGTCCATGCCGAGGATCGCGATGATGTCCTGCAGTTCCTTGTAGCGCTGCAGGATACGCTGCGTCGCCGTCGCCGCATTGTAGTGACGCTCGCCGACATACTGCGGGTCCAGAATACGTGACGTCGAGTCCAGAGGATCGACCGCAGGGTAGATGCCGAGTTCGGTGATTTTCCGGTTGAGCGTCACCGTGGCATCCAGGTGCGCGAATGCGGCCGCCGGTGCCGGGTCGGTCAAATCGTCGGCGGGTACATAGATGGACTGTACGGACGTAATCGAGCCGTTACGCGTTGACGTGATGCGCTCCTGCAGGTCGCCCATCTCCGACGCCAGCGTGGGCTGGTAACCCACCGCACTCGGCATACGCCCAAGCAGTGCGGACACCTCCGAGCCGGCCTGCGTAAAGCGAAAGATGTTGTCGACGAACACCAGCACGTCGGCGTTCTCCATGTCGCGGAAATACTCGGCGACCGTGATGCCCGACAAGGCCACCCGAAGGCGCGCGCCCGGCGGCTCATTCATCTGGCCGTAAATCAGCGCCACCTTGTCGAGGATGCCGGCCTCCTGGAACTCCAGGTACAGGTCGTTTCCCTCGCGCGTGCGCTCACCGACGCCGCAAAACACCGACTTGCCGCCGTGACCCTTGGCCACGTTGTTGATGAGCTCCTGAATGATGACCGTCTTA
>JANLVM010000013.1:0-1792 GCA_031364015.1 Gemmatimonadaceae bacterium | reverse complement strand
GCTCGCCCAGTACGGCTTCGGCCGGGCACGCGGGCTGCGAAACTTCGGGGGCGTTGATGTCGGCGAGGCGGATCTTTGCGCCGCGGTACCAGATGGTATCGCCATCGACCACGCACGTCACCCGCGCCGGACCGGTGCAGCGGGTGAACCGCGCGGACTCGGGGTCCGCTTGGGCGAGGGCCGGGAGGGCAACGATGGTCAGGGGCAACACCGACGCGGCGACAAGGATCGAGCGAACGAACGGGACAATCAGCGGCGTTCTCACGGCTGGAGTGAGAACGGAATGTGAACCCCGGCCCGCCGCGCGGGTATTCCGCAGGAATGCCTAGGTATTTGCCCCAATGCGGGGCGTGCCGTAGGCTGCGCAAAACCGAGGGGACGTCGCGATGGGACTGGCCAAGTGGTGGGATGCGCATGCCGTACCGCGGCTGATCCGCGTCGCGTGTTCGCAACCGCAGATGATGAAGGCGCGTGAGCAAATCGTGCCGCAGGCGCAGGGCGACGTGTTCGAGCTGGGCTGTGGCGGCGGGCTCAACCTGGGGCTGATGGACCCGGCGCGGATCGCCAGCTTTGCCGGGCTCGATCCCTCGCCCGCGCTGCTCGAGGACACCCGCCGCGCCGCGAGCGAGCGGGGGATCGCCGCCGATATCCGCGCGGGTGTGGGCGAGGCGATCCCGTTTGCCGACGCCAGCTTCGATACCGTCGTCACCACCTTCACGCTGTGTTCGGTGCAGGACCAGGCGCAAGTCCTGCGCGAGATCCGCCGTGTGCTGCGCCCCGGCGGGTCCGCATTGTTCCTCGAACACGGCGGCGCGCCCGATCCCGGGGTGGCGAAGTGGCAGCGCCGGATCGAGCCGGTGTGGAAACACATTGGGGGGGGCTGCCACCTGACCCGCCCGATTTCCGCCGCCTACCGCGACGCGGGCTTCGCGGTCGAGCTTGGTGGCGAACGCTACGTGCCCAAAACCCCCCGCTGGGCCGGGTGGATCGAATGGGGCACGGCGCGACCCGCTTGATTGGCCCGCTTGATTGGCGTTGCCCGGATCGCGCCCTATAGCCGGGGCATGGCGACACCCCCCAATGTCACTTACGCCTCGTACCTCGATCTCGACCGGTTGCTGGCGGCGCAGCACCCGGTTTCGGGCGCGCACGACGAGCTGCTGTTCATCATCATCCACCAGGCCAGCGAGCTGTGGCTCAAGCTGTGCCTCCACGAACTGACCGCCGCGCGCGACGAGATCGCCGCCGACGATCTGCGCCCGGCGTTCAAGATGCTCGCCCGGGTGGCGCGCGCGCAAGGCCAGCTGATCGCCAGCTGGGACGTGCTGGCGACGATGACCCCGTCGGACTACTCCGCGATCCGCCCGCACCTCGGCGCGTCGAGCGGGTTCCAGTCGGCGCAGTACCGGATGATGGAATACATCCTGGGCGGACGCGACGCCGCGCATGTCGCGAGCCACGAGGATACGCCCGATGTGGCCGCCGCCTTGCGCGCCGAACTCGCCCGGCCGAGCCTCTACGACGAGGTGCTGCGCCTGCTGGCGCGGCGCGGGCTGGCGATCCCGGACGACGTGCTCGGGCGCGATCTGGCCGCTCCTTACGGCGCCTCACCCGCGGTCGAGGCGGCGTGGGCGGCGATTTACGCCGATCCGGAGGCGCACTGGGACCTTTACGAGCTGGCCGAAAAGCTGGTCGATCTCGAATACCACTTCCAGCGCTGGCGCTTCGGCCATCTCAAGACGGTCGAACGGATCATCGGCTTCAAGCGCGGCACCGGCGGGACCGAGGGCGT
>JANLVM010000903.1:0-2270 GCA_031364015.1 Gemmatimonadaceae bacterium | reverse complement strand
CGCGTGGCTCACCGCCAACACGCGCCCATTCCAGAGTGATGCCCCAGAATCAGGATTCGACGATTTGGGCGAGATCGGTGCAATCGTGGGAACCGCGCGTGTGGTTGCGCTGGGCGAAGCGACCCACGGCACGCGCGAGTTCTTTCGCATGAAGCATCGCACGTTTGAGTATCTGGTGGAGAGGCAGGGATTCACGCACTTCACCATCGAAGCCACGATGCCGGAATCCCGAGCGATGGATCGCTACGTGACACTTGGCGAGGGCGACCCGGCAACGTTGCTGTCGAATCTGTACTTCTGGACCTGGAACACGACGGAGGTGCTTGATCTGGTGAAGTGGATGCGCGCCTACAATGTGCGCGTTGGCGCGCCCCGTTTGCGGTTTGTTGGATTTGACATGCAGTTTCCGCAACAGGCGGCGGACAGCGTGCTGGCGACACTCGTACGCCGTGACGCTGCACTGGGCCAGCGGGCGAGTAGGGTCCTGGGCTGTCTCGCGCCGGGTCGCGATGCGTCCGGACAGTATGCAACCGCTCGGTATCTGAGTAGCACGATCGCGACCGAGCGTCTCGCCTGCGCCGACTCCCTCACCGCACTGGCAACAACGGTGGCACTTCGCCGCTCGCAGTGGGCCGCCACGAGCTCGACCGAGGAACTGGACTGGATGGAGCAGTACGTCACGCTGGTACGACAGTGGCAGCGCGTTGCGGCGGCGACGAACACCGGCGCGGAGCGCGACAAAGCGATGGCGGAGAATCTCCTCTGGATTGCCGACAAAAACCCTGCAGCGCGCGTTTTTGCCTGGGCGCACAACTACCACGTGAGTCGCAGGCCCGGTGCCATGGGTTCCTACGTCGGCGTTCGCCTCGGCACACAATATCGCGTGTTCGGCTTCACTTTTGGGACGGGCGGCTTCAACGCCGTGGGCACCTTCGGGAACGGTGCGACGACTCGGGCGATTCCACACACGATCAGCGAGATCGATCCGTCGTCGCTGGAGTCCATTTTTGCGGCAACCAATCAACCGCGGCTCATTTTCGATGCGCGCCGGATCGAAGGGGGTGGCGCGACAGCAACGCTCGAAGCACCGCTGCGGATGCGGAGCATCGGTTCGCTCTACTCCGCAGCATCGGCCAGTGTGTACTTCGATCAGACATTGCTCCCGCCGGACTACGACGCCCTGATCTGGTTCGCGACGACAACGGCGAGCGCCCTGTTGCCGTTCCGTTAACGGGCCGCCGACGATACCGGTACTCGCACTATGCGCGCGACACCACGCTAGGCTACAGGTATGTCTCCGAACGATCAACCTTCTGTTCGCGCGCTCACTGGATTGCGCATCGGTCTGATGCACTCCGATGGTCGCGACGGGCCGATGGTCGAGGCGCTGCGACAGGCAGGCGCGACGCTGACGACGTTTTCACCGTCGCGTATTGAACCGCTTGATGCCGCGCCGCTGTTTGAGGCGGTGACGCATGTAGCTCAGTATGGATGGGTGTTGCTCACCAGCGCCCACGCGGTTCAGCAGTTGGCAAACGCGCTTGAATCGGCACAATGCCAGCTGGGTGCGTGCAAGGTGGCCGTCGTTGGCGCCGCCGCGCAGGACGCGGTCAGCGCGATGGGCTGGCGCGTGTCGCTAATCCCCGACCGCGCCAGCACCGATGGCTTGGTTGACGCGATGGCGACGCGTAGCGACATCGAGGGGGTGGCGATGCTGTATCCGGCCGCCGACGCCCCAAGCGACAGGCTGCCATCGGCGTTGCGTGCTCTGGGAGCCATCGTCGATGTCATTCCCGTGTACCGTTCCGTGCCCGACCTGGAGGCGCGCGAGCGGCTACGCGCTTTGGTTGTGGCGAGGACGCTGGATCTGGTCGTCGTGCCGTCGACGAGCACGCTTGATGCGCTTCTTGAGGCGATCCCGCCCGAGCTGGCGGTGCGGATTCCGGTGGCGTGCATTGGCCCGGTCGCCTCGCGTGCGGCGCGACGCGCGGGCTTTCCGGTAAAGGTCGAAGCCGACGGTCCGTCGGCGCTGGCCTTGGTACGACGTATCGGGGCAGCCTTTCGCGTGCCGTAGTCGGGTAACGATCGACGACGACGCTTGGAAGTGGGCCGACGTAAGCGTATCCTCATTGTCGCCGGCGCAACACGCGCGCACGACGCGATGCGCAACCGCCCCTACAGAGGTTTCTGAATGTCGCACAATCCATGGCACGATATCCCGGCCGGATCGCATCCGCCGGAAATGGTTACGGCGATCATCGAGATCCCCG
>JANLVM010000889.1:0-1887 GCA_031364015.1 Gemmatimonadaceae bacterium | reverse complement strand
CCCATCGTGCCGACCCTGTCCGTGATCCAGATCGCCAAACGTTCCAGTCCCGATAATTTCTTGCGGTGTTCAGCGTTGACCGGCCGGACCGGCTTGCGGAGTTTCTTGAGTTCGTGGAGTTTTGTCGGCACGGGGGTCTCACTCATCGTCATCGTCTCGGACGCATGGACGCCTTCCCGACTTCGCCCGCGCACCGCGCACGGACGCTGGGAATAGGGGCCTACATGGTCGGGCAAGTCCGCGACGCTGTCAACCCGAGCGTCATGTCGTGTCAAGGTTAGCGAGGTCTTGAATCGCCAGGTGCTCGACGCGCGTGCGGAGGCGGGAGGCGCGTGAGTCTTTCCTGCACAAGAGCGGCGGCCGCGGTTTTGCCGTTGCGCGTCAGCTGCGCGGCGAGTTCGGCGAGTACGACGCGGTCCGAAGGGGCCAGCAGCGCCGTTTGCTGGAAAGCAGCTTCGGCTTCGGCGACTCGCCCGCTCTCGGAGTACAAGAGGCCCAGGTCGTAGTGCGCTGAGGCACTTTTCGGGTCGATGTGAAGCGCCCGCAAGTAGGCGGCCTCCGCCTCCCCGGCGCGGTCAAGGTCGGACAAGACGTTGCCGAGGCTCACCTGCGCGTCGGCCGATTGTGGGTCGGTCGCGATCGCGCTACGCGCCATGGCTTCCGCTTCGTCGGCGCGCCCCTGCGTCCCGAGAAAATCGGCGTAGCTCGTCAACGTCCGGGCCAACGCACTGGAATCGCGCGCCCGCTGCTGGAATTGCATCAAGTACAGAAAGTCGCCCTCTTCGAGACCCTCGGGGTTGTTGACACCCCAGGTCGGCTCGAGGCTCATCTGCTCAACGCGTGCGTCGAGGCGCTCAGGTTCAAGGTCAAGGCGCCGCCCTTCGGACAGCTCGATGGCCTTGCCGAACGCCTGTTCGGCCTGCCGGTAATGAGAGGCCCGCATGAACGCTCGCCCCATCTCCGCGTAGTCTTGCACCACGCGGCGAGACTGGTAACGGTCCCACTGATCCTGAGCCGACGGGATCAGGAACGCGAACAACACCACGGCCACGCTGCTGGCGCTTGCCACGAGCGTTGACAGTCGGCGCCACCGCGGCGTGCGGTGCGCCGCACGGAGATCATCGACCATCGTTTCCGCAAGCTGGGTCCGTAACGCCGGGCTGGCGGCCAGACGCTCCGTGAGCCACTCGAGATCGGTGGGCGAAGCGCCTCGATCGGATGGCGCCGAGGGCTCCCGCGATACCGGCAGGTGTGGTGCGGGGACTGTCGGGCTGTTCATCGTCTCATGTTGTAACGCATCCGTGAACGAAGGTCAGTGCCCTCATCGCAGGGGCGGCTGAGAGTGCCGTCGGCGCTCTGCTGAATTCACGGCGAGGTGCTGTTGCACCGCATTTCGCCAGCCCGCAGCGAAGGGAACACGGCCATTGTAGGCGACTGGAAAGGTGAGTGCAACGGAATCGCCGTTGACGATCAAAGCGGAGAGACGAGCAGATGACCTCGTTTGCGGAAGCTCCTGCGCCAGCCGAGCGTGTTCGATCGTCGGCGCAAATGAACGATGGCCCGCGGACGACGTCGTCCGACAAGTGAAACGTAAGCAGGAGGATCACGCACGCTTTGCCGGTCTTGAGGATCGAAGGGTTGGCCAGCGTCGTGCCGACGCGACCCGCGAGCTCGGTCAGCGGATGCGCCGGAGTCGAAACGCTCTTGGCGATCCAGCCGATGCGGTCTGGCGTTCAGTAGGAGTCCTGGGACGCGATGACGGGAGGGCGCGAGGCGATGACTGCGTGGGAGCGGCCGAGGCGAGCTGTTCAGTTAGCGTGGCGTCCGCTTGGCCCACATTCTAGGACCGAAGCTAAATGACTGTGGGAAGCTGACCGATCTCGAGTG
>JANLVM010000846.1:0-6995 GCA_031364015.1 Gemmatimonadaceae bacterium | reverse complement strand
CCCGGCCACGTCAAGCCGCTCGCGCGAAAGCGCGCACAATAGTCCTGCACGGTCGTGCGCGGCACGCCCAAGCTGCGCCCCGTCTGGCGCTCGCTCAGTCCTGCGTCCAGCCGCAGCCGGAGTACCTCACGAATCGTTCGCATCGAGATCCTGTCACGTGGCACGCGGTCACTCCGGTTAAGGTCCCGGAAGGATGCCCGTACCACGGGGATGAGGATCCCACATCGCGCACATCAGTCACACCGCCGCCGCCCTGGCCGGACTCCGCCAGAACGGTGGCCGGATTCGTCCAGAATACCTGGCCGAATTCAACCAGAATGGGTGGCCGGATTCCGCCGGAATGGGTGGCCGGATTCAACCGGAATCAGTGGCCGGTTTGCGCCGGAATACGCAGCCACTGAGCCGCTTCCGTAGAACACACCCGTGGCGAACGCCCTGAAGGGTCGACACGCCAAAGGCCATCGCATTCGCGTGCGCCGAACTTCGGAGCGCCAACAGAGTCGTCGCCATGTGTTCAGATGTCATCACGTGCTCGAATGTGCAGGAGTGAAGTAGCCTGTAGGTTTGAACGGACCGCCGCTGAAACCGGGAATTTCGAACCAACCTCACATGTCAATCGACGCTCCGCAGCTGCTCGCGTTCTATGGTGGCCTCGGTGTTGATCACCGTGATCGCACTCTTGAGCAGGTCCTCAGGCTTTCGATTTCCGCTATGGAGGGGACCCACGACTACATCCAATGGCTGTTCCCGCTTGATGTTGTCAGTAGTGTGACGCCGAATGCTCCCCTTGTCGACGACGCGTGCAAGGTCGCCTTTCGGAGCGATCCGACACTACGGGCCAATCTGCGCCGTTCACTGGACAAGATGCTGGGATTCTATGGGATGAAGCTCGCAAGCGATCCCACCGGCGACGACATTGCGCGGGCTACGTTCTTCGCGCAGCGAACACCCCACTGGTTGACGCTCGGCAATCACAACTACATGCGCATCACTCGCATGCTGAAGTCACTCGTCCTGCTTGGGCAGGAGCAGCTGGCTGCATCACTACTCAAGTGTATGGAAGCCCTTTACCTCGAATATCCGCAAGCCATCGGCTCGACAACGATCCGATATTGGCGCAACGCAGTCCCGTCGGCTGCGCCCGGATAATGGAGATGCGGGTCGCCAGCTACTCGCGCGACGTCTGCACTTCCTTCTCCATCTTCGCATGAATCGTCGGCATCGCCAGGGCCCAGCGCGTGACGTCCAAACGATTGCCGGGGATCTCGCCCACTTCTCCAGCGGATCCCAGTTCGGCACCAACCAGTACAACTTCGCGATCGCAATACCATTGACGAATGGGAAATACCATCATAGACTACCAACATGAAAGATACCGTCACCATCGACAAAGCCGGACGGGTCGTCATTCCAAAATTGCTTCGCGATGCATTGCACCTCGACGCCGGCGATACGCTCGAACTGGAGTCCGAAGGTGAGCGAATAACCTTACGTCCGGTTCGTACCGGTTCGTCGGTGCGGAAAGAGCAGGGCGTGTGGGTGTTTCGAAGAGGAGAGCCGATCTCAAGTGAATCGATCGATCGCGCGCTGGCGGATGTTCGAGAAGGACGCGGGCGGACAATCGACGAACCGTACGGATGACGGTGTTTCTCGATACCTCGGTGCTCGTTTCGGTGTTCTACGGCGACCACGAACACCATGATCCGAGCATTGCCCTCTTTGTTCGACTGGACAAGCGCCGTGGGTGTACGGCCGGGCACTGCCTTGCCGAGGTCTTTGCGGTGCTGACAGGGATGCCGGGGAAGGTCCGTGTCAGCCCGGACGAAGCATTCCTGTTTCTCACCGACGTGACCGAACGACTCGCACTGATCAGCTTGTCGTCAACTGAATATGTGAACGCGCTACGCGAGGCGGCGAAAGGCGGGATCGCCGGGGGAGCGATCTACGACGCCCTGCTGTCCCGGTGCGCACTGAAGGCGCATGCGAGCGCACTGTACACGTGGAATGTGAAGCACTTCGTGCGGCACGGGCCCGCGATCGCCGCGATCGTGCGGCGGCCGTAGTCGGGCGGTTCGCCTCCACTTGAAGTGAACTTCTACTCGGTCTGGCAGCACCGCGAGCTCGAATTAGTGTGCCTGCATGGCAAAGCGTGCGGCGGGTGTCAGGGAATAGGGGATCCGTCCGCCGCCGCGCAGATAGTGCTTCTCTTCCAAGTCGACGAGCAATTGCGATAGGCGCTGTGACGAACTCACCTTGACGGCCGCGTAGTCCTTGGAGCGGATCGACTGGTGTGTCTCGAGGTGCTTGAGGATTCGCCGTTCGCTGTCGTTGAGCCGCACATTCTGGAGTTGGGTGCGTCCCCACTCACCAAGGAGCCGACGCGCGATGGCGTTGCTGCTCCATCAGTTGTCCACGTCGGGACGGCGGGGATGACCGTCAGGAGAAACGCCTCGCGCGCCTGGGCGGCGGGGACCTCGACGACGGTCAGGTGTGGGCAGCGCTCGCCGGAGCACACTCTTCGCATCAAAAAGCACATCGACGGTCTGAAAGGGAAATGGTTTGATCAAACCAAATACGTCGTCGGCGCTTTCAAGGACGAACGACTGACAGGTCTCTCCGTAGCCGATCTCGCGTGGATACTGGAGGAGCATGCTCGGCAGTTTTCTGGCCTCCGCGCCAACGGGGGCATGACGCTGTATCTGGACGAGGTTCAACTTGTCGTCGGCTGGGAAGGCTTGGTGCGCCGTCTGATCGATGCGGGCGGTATCGAGCTATTCGTGTCGGGCTCGTCGGCGAAGCTGTTGTCGCGCGAAGTCGCGACGAGCTTGCGCGGCCGCGCGATGGAGGTGCTGATGCACCCTTTCAGCTTTCGCGAGGCGCTCCGACACGCGGCATCCGAACCGAACAAGGCGTACGAGCGACTGGACAGCAGAGCGCGCCGCGCTCGACGATCGCCTGCGTCGATACCTGCGCGAGGGCGGATTTCCCGAAGCGCAGGGGGCGGAGGCGCGCGATCGCGCCGTCTTGCTCTCAGGGTACGTCGATGTGCTCGTGTTACGCGATGTGATCGAACGTCATGCGGTGAGCAATCCGATCGCGCTCCGCTGGATCGAACGCCAACTGCTCGCGAATCCCGGTGGCGCGTTCTCAGTGAAGAAACACTATGACGCGCTCCGGTCGCAGGGAGTGCCGGTGGGCAAGGACACGTTGCACAGCTACCTCGCGCATCTGGAGGACGCGTTCCTCGTGCGCACCGTGCATATGCACAGTGCGTCCGAACGACAGCGTATGGTGAACCCGCGGAAAGCGTATCCGGTCGATACAGCACTGATCTCGTTGTTTGAACGCAGCGGGCGTACCCAGCACGGCCGCGCGCTGGAAACGGCGGTGCTCCTCGAGCTTGAGCGACGACGCTATGAGGTTTCGTACGTGCGCACGAAGGACGACTATGAAGTAGACTTTCTGGCGCATCGCGCGGGTGAACCACCGTTGCTGATTCAGGTGTGTCTGGAGAGCGAAGGCGACGAAACGTTTGCGCGAGAGCTGCGAGCGCTGGCGGCCGGCAAGGTGATGGTGCCAGAGGCTCGCGCGTTATTGCTGACGATGGATGCGTCCGTCCCTACTCGCAGGCTGCCGAAAGGGCTCAGCTGGGTGCCGGCCGCACGTTGGCTGATGGAAGGCATGTGACGTGAGCGCGTTTCCGTGGACGCTGGTTGATGTTGATTGCCGTGCGGATACCGCATCAAGTTCCGCATTCATCAGTCAACGCCTCGTACGTGACCTTGTGACGCAGTTATGACCATGGTAAATTGACCATAACTCCACCCGGAGATCGTCGTGCCCGAACGGAAGAAGAAACGTCCTGCTGCCACTCCCTCGACCGCAGCGCTGCCAACTATTTCGGCGAGCGTGTTCAAGGCCACGTGCCTTGAACTCATGGACGACTTGGCCGCGCGTAACGCGGAAATCATCGTGACGAAGCACGGGCGACCTATCGTGAAAGTCGGTCCGGTGGATGACACTCCCATGTCGCCGATCGGGTTCCTCCGAGGCATGATGCTCACGCACGGGGACATCGTTTCGCCTGACTTCGCTGCCTGGGAGATGTCCGATAGCGATCCACTCGGTGGCGTCTCGTGGCAGCCAAAGGGTCGGTAAGCGTTTCGCGCCGCGTCACGGTTCGAAGGGGACGTGTCGCCGAAGCGCCGGCCTCGTATGTCGCTACGCCATCATTGTGGCGTGCGTCCAAGTCGCCGTCTCGCACGGACGCCCTGTTGCTCGATACCCATGCGTGGATCTGGACCCTGAATGCCGCGCGCGCCGAGATGTCGGAAGGCGCATGGACGCACATCGAGACAGCCGCGAGAGAACGCCGGCTCTTCGTAAGCGACATCTCGTTCTGGGAGGTATCGCTCAAGGTCTCCAACGGCCAGCTCGCGTTGCCAATGAACGCCACTCTCTGGTTGGGCCAGGCGGCGGGCGCGCCGGGGATTCAGGGATTGGCGCTCACACGTGATGTCCTCATCCAGAGCACGCAGCTAGCGGGCGATCCGCACCCGGATCCAGCCGACCGCATGTTGATCGCGCATGCACAGGTGAACAACATGTCGCTCCTCACCTGCGACGCACGGATCATCGCATACGCGGCGAGACAGCCCGGCGTTCCGGTGTGTGACGCGCGACGATAGCGGGACACCGCTCCCTATCCCACCTCCCCCCGCCACAACGCCTCCAGGAATTTCCCCACCGGGACAATCTCAATCCCGTCTTTCGTCACGCGCCGCCTTGGCTCGAGGCACACCATGATTCGCCGCCGCACCGCCGGCTGATCTTCACCAAATGCGATCAATCCTTTCAAATGCGAGGTGGAAATCTTCTGCGATGATTTGACTTCAATGGCGATCTCGGCATCTCCGACTACAAAATCGACCTCCAGCCCGCTCGCCAGGCGCCAGTAACTCAACGTCCACGCGCGCTCGTGGTACTCTCGAAATGCGCTGAGTTCATGGCAGATCACGCTCTCCAGCGCTTTGCCGAACAACTCGCTGCCTGGTGCCATCACGCCACGCTGTGCGAGGTGGTTCACGACCCCCACGTCGGCGAAATAAAACTTTGGCGCCTGGATCACGCGCCGCTTGGGCCTCGCCGTGAACGCCGGCACGAACCGACCAAGCAGCGTGTCGACGAGGATCTGGTAATATTCCTTGACGGTCGGCGACGAGACGGCGCACTCGCGCGCAATGTTCTGGAAGTTCACAAGCTCCGTATCGCCTATCGCGGCGCTGCGGAGGAATCCGGCGAACGACGGCACGCTGCGCACCAGGGCTTCCGCGGCGATCTCCGACGTGAGATAGTCGTCCACGTATGCGCGCACCATGCGTGCCGGCCGGTCTGCGAGGTAGTGCCGGGGTAACACTCCGTGGTTGGCTGCTCGCACGAGGTCGAACGAACTCCCCAGTTCTTTCGAGACGAAGCCGAACAACTCGTGTCGAACCGCGCGACCTCCCAACAGGTTTGTGTGCCCTCGGCGCAGCTTTCGCGCACTCGAACCACACAGGGCGAACACCAGCCGCTGATGCTCAATCAGCCAGTGCACTTCGTCCAGCAGTGCCGGCACCTTCTGGACCTCATCAATCACGATCAAGGTGCCGGGCGCCGAATCGCGCAGTTCGTCGCGCAGCAGCGCCGGCCGCTGCAGGTAACGGAGGTAATCATCCGTACGCAACAGATCGATGCGGAGCGCATCAGGATACCGCTGCGCGAGCAGGCTGCTTTTTCCGACCTGGCGCGGACCCCACAGGAAAAAACTCTCGTGTGGGTGGCGCGGGAGAAGGATGACACGCGGAAGCATTGGTTTAGTATATCATGATAAAGTAAAGTGTCAACATGATATATCAGAGCATATATGTGAGTTCCCCGCACGCGCGCACCCTGCGGGCCTCAAGCTTTCGGAACGCGCACCACGCGACTGTCAGCTCCAGCCACTGCGAGATTTCGATCGGCAGGCGCGCACTAACGCGAACCCCAGCGCCCGATCTTAAGGGAGATCGTGCGACGACTGATTATTCCACTCGTCAGGTGTCCATCGCCGTTGGTACGAAGGGACCTCAATCCTCCTTCGCGAACGATCGACGACGCATCGCCAAAGTGATAATCGGCGGCAATGGCCGTCAATGATGACCCGCGTCGCCGTTCGACCCCAATCGCTCGCCACCGCGGGCGCGCTGACAAGGGCACCAACAGCACGTATACTCCAAGCAATACACGTATACGGCCATGAAGACGAAACTTACCCTGACGATCGACCGGGAGCTCATCCCGCTGGCCAAGCGGCACGCGCAAGCGCGCGGCGTTTCGCTGTCTGAGCTGGTCGAAACCGGCTTGCGGCGGCTCAACACCGACGCGAACACACCGTCGTTCGCGAGTCGATGGCGCGGCAAGTTCGCGGTTGTAAACCGAGGCGACGCGCGGTACCGTGCTCTGGCGAAAAAGTACCTGTGATCGTGCTGGTCGACACAGATTCTACTATCTTGTCGCTGCCAATCGCGGAGCGGTGGCGACACGCCGCTTCATTGATGAATTGATACGATTCCTTGACGTGGCGCCCACCACGACGTCGCACCTGAAGGCTGCGTGCGGTCTTCCGCTCAAGGACTTTGAGGATGCGATGCAGGTCGGCGCGGCAACCGCGTGCGCAGCCGATGTGATTGCAACGCGCAACGTGCGCGACTTTCGGAACTCGCCGATCCCTGCCATGACGCCGGCGCAGGTTGTCGCGCGACTGCGCTAATTATCTGCGAGCGTCGGTGTGATAATCGCGGACTGATCGATTCACGGCTCGCTACTCTCCACCCTCCTCATACAGTCCATCAATCATCGCCTTGTACGTCTTATCAATCACCCGCCGCTTCACCTTCAACGTCGGCGTCAACTCCCCCCGCTCGATACTGAAATCATGCTCCAGCAACGCCACTTTCTTGGGCGTCTCGTAGTGC
>JANLVM010000831.1:0-7957 GCA_031364015.1 Gemmatimonadaceae bacterium | reverse complement strand
GCTTTGAGTCCGAGCGCTGCATTGAGCCACCGCACAAACGGGGTCATCGCCAGATAGTGCCTGGCCAGAATATCCGGCAACTTGGCACTCTGCACGTCGGCCAGCGTGAGCGCACAGCCCGCGGTGAACGATTGATAGCGTAGCCACGCCGCCGCAGGATGATCGGGCTCGTAGCCGCGCGGCATCCGCGTGAGCATCGACTCCTCACTGAGCGCGCCAAACCGTCGCTTGAAGGCGCGGTCTTTTACGATCTCGGCAAATCCTTCGTAATCATCGGCCAGCGTTTCGCGGATTCTGTTCAGGGCCGGGCGCGGTGGCATCCAAATGCCCCCGCCACACATCATCTCGCCCGGCTCCATATGAAAGTAGAACCCTGCACCACCATGTACCGCTTCTCCGCCAACACCGCCGCCGGAATCGCGATGAAAAAACCAACAGGCCGCGTTGGTTTTGTAAGGCGACTTATCATTGGAAAATCGCACGTCGCGATGAATGCGGAACATTGACTTCTTCGGTGACCCGACAATTTCAGGGATGAAGTTCGCGAGTCGCACGTCAACCTCTTCGACCAGCAGCCGCATGGGCGCGCGAAGCGCATCGTCATAGTCCTCGCGATGTGCGTCGAACCAGTCTTTGCGGTTGTTCTTCCTGAGACCGCGCAGAAAGGTCATTGCGCGAGGCGGAAATCCGCTGAAGGACTCCATGGTTAGTGCGCTGGAAAGAGAAAACGCAGGAAGAGACCGGTCCGATGGCCCCAGGCGCGCTCGTCGTGTAGTGCGCCGTCGGCTTCCATGTAGTGCAAATCAACGCCATCCTGCCAACCTTTGCGCAGTAGCATTCGATGCAGCAAGCGCGTGCCCTTGAGCATGCGCTGTTCCGCGGTACCGACGTCCAACCAGATCGACAACGTGGGTCGGCGTTCGTCGAAGGCATTCAATTGACGCACAATCCACCGATCGTCCCACCACACCGACGGCGACAGCAACGCCAGCTTTCCAAAGATCGCCGGATGCTCAAGCCCCAGGTGCAACGTGAGCAGTCCACCCAGCGAGCTCCCCACCAATCCGGTATCTCGCGCGGTGCGAAGTGTACGATAGTGGTGATCGATGAACGGTTTGATCTCGTACACCAACATCTGGCCGTACCGATCGGCCATGCCACCGGCGTCATGCACGTTGTCACGCGTTGGAGTGTATTCGTCAATGCGATCGCGTCCCGCATTGCCAATGGCCACCAAAATGATCGGTTCGATAACCGCAGCGTGCATCAATGCGCGCGCGGTGGTGTCCACACCCCACTGCACGCCAAACGGTGACATGGGCAAGTCGTCAAAGACATTCTGCCCGTCGTGCAAGTACAGCACCGGATAGCGGCGCTCCGGTTCCAGGTGGTACTCGGGTGGCACACACACCACGATGTCGTGCGTGTGCGGCAGGAACCGGGAGCGCAGTTCGGGATAGTGATCGAGCGAGCCTACGCGGCGCGGCGCCGGTAACGCGGCGTTGACGTCGTCCAGCAGACCAGCGTGCACCATCAGGCTGCACCCATCAATCAGAACTCGACGAGATCCGGTGGCCGCTGCCCGGCCACAAAGGCGTCCATATTGGCCAGCGCCCGCATGCCCATGGCCGTTCGCGTCTCGACGGTTCCGCTTCCCATGTGCGGCAACAACACCGCGTTCTCCATATCGCGCAATTCGGCGACCACGGTGGGTTCCCACTCATACACGTCGAGACCGGCGCCAGCGATCGTGCGTTCTCGCAACGCCTCCGTGAGCGCGTACTCGTCGACAATGTCGCCGCGCGCGGTGTTGATCAAGTAGGTGCTCGCGCCCATCATCGCCAGCCGCTCAGCGTTTATCAGATGCCGAGTCTCCGGGGTCGCTGGACAATGCAACGACACCACATCGGCGCGCGACAGCAGCGCCTCGATTGATTCGACACGCACAGCGTCTGGCGGACCCGCAGTCGCGGGATCGTCGATGCGCGGGTCGCGCGGCGAATACCAAATGACCTGCATCCCCAGCGCCAGCGTCGCTTGCCGCGCGAGCGCGCGACCGATGCGTCCGTAGCCGATAATCCCAAGCGTCTTGCCGTGTGGACTGTGCCCCATGAGGTGCGTGGGTCTCCACCCGGACCAGGCGCCACTGCGCAAATGACGCTCACCCTCACCAAGCCGACGCATCGTCATGAGGATGAGCGCCAGTGCGATATCGGCCGTATCGTTGGTGAGTACGTCGGGTGTGTTGCTGATTTGCACTCCCGCTCGGCGCGCTGCTTCGCGATCGATATGATTCACCCCGACACCGAAGTTGGCCAGCAGGCGCGTCTTCACGGTCCCATCAAACAATTCGGCGCGCAACTGGTCCGTCACCGTGCACACCACGATGTCTGTCGTGCGCAGCACCTGTGACATGTGTTCGGGCGTCAGCGAGACATCGGTACGGTTGAATCGCGCGTCGTATCGTGATGCGATCGCTTCTTCCACGGTCGCCGGCAATCTGCGCGTGACGACGACCGTCGGCCGGTCGCCGATCACGCCGGCAGACGCCACGTAGTCAGCGCCGCGCCAATCCCAACACCAAGCGTGATGGGGACGCCGGCATCGGCAAGCGCCATCTCAATGCCGCTCATCGCACCCGCCAGTGAGAGCGCGTTCGTATCTCCCAAGTGGCCAATGCGAAATACTTTTCCAGCCAGTTCACCCAGACCCCCGCCCAGTGACACATCGTAGCGCTTAAAGGCGATATCAATCACCCGAGCCGCGTCGTGACCATCTGGCATCACCACGGCAGTGAGCGTGTTGGAAGCGATCTCCGGGCGTTTCGCGCACTCCTTTAACTCCCAGGCCTTGACGGCGGCCCGCACACCAATCGACATGCGTCGATGACGCGCGGCCACCTCGTCCATCCCTTCGTCGAGCAGCATCGTCAGCGACTCATCGAGCCCGAACAGCAACGACAACGCCGGCGTATACGGGAAATAGCCGCGCGAGTTGTGATCACGCATTGGGCGAAGATCGAAGTAGGAGCGCGGTGTGCGCACGCTTCCCACGAGTGACAATGCTTTTTCGCTCATGCCCAGTATGCCAAGGCCGGCGGGTAGCATGAACCCCTTCTGAGAACCGGCGATAGAGCAATCGACGCCCCATGCATCAAACTGAAAATCCAGGCTGCCAATGGAACTCACACCGTCGACATACAGCAACGCCGGATGCTTCGCCCGATCCATCGCATCGCGCACGGCCGCAACATCGCTGGTCACGCCGGTCGCAGTTTCGTTGTGCACGATCATCACGCCCTGAATCTCATGTGCTACATCGGCGACCAGCGCGGCCTCAATGAGATCGGGCTGTGTCGACTCTCCCCACGGGATCTCGATCACGTCCACCCGGTAGCCGAGCGCTCGGGCGGCCTGAATGAACAGGTGCGAAAACTGACCGAGCCGAACCGCCAACAGCTTGGCGCCTGGCTCCAACGTGTTCACCAGCGCCGCTTCCCACATGGCCGTTCCGGTCGACGGAAACACGAAATGCTCACCCTTGGTCTGATTCACCACGCGCGGAAGACGCGACAGAATGGAGCGCGTGAGGGTGGGAAAGCTCGACGACCGATGATCCTCACTGGCGCGATGCATCGCGCGTTGGAGGCGGTCGGGAATGGGCGTGGGCCCGGGGATTTGGAGAAAGTGTCGGCCAGCCATAGCGGGTGTGGGAGAGGTCAGGAAATTGGAAGCGTTTCGCCGCGTGCGGATTCACTCGCGTGCGGTTCGATCGCGTCCGGTTCGATCGCGTCGATACCGTCGGCATCGTCCTGATCGGATGCGTATTCTGCCTCCGACTCGGTCTCTCGTTCCGCTTCGTCCGGATCGAGAGTCCGCAGCAATCGTCGACACAAGCGCGCGAGACGGGCTCGCTGCTCACCGGTGAGATCGCTCATGAGATCGACAATCGCCGCCGTACGTGCGGGCGTGGCGTTGTCGAGCACCGCGGTACCCGCCTGGGTGAGGTGCACCGTGATAAAACGGCGGTCGGTGGCATGGCGTTCGCGTCGCACCAACTCACGGGACTCGAGTGAATCGATGATCGCCGTCATCTGCGCCTTGCTTCGCCCCAGCGCCTCGGCCAACTCCTGCTGGTGTACCGCGCCACGCGCTGCGATCGTGTCGAGCACACCAAATTGCGATGCCGACAACCCGAACGGATGCACCGCTGCTTCGACCCGCGCCGAGGCGAGGCCGGCCGCACGCTGCAACCGGCCGTACGCGTCGAGTGCCCGTCGCTTTTTCTTGTCGCCCTTTCCGCTCATTTTCCTGTTGTCAAATGGTCTTGCCGTGATCGTCACGCCTACGCGCGCGTGATGCCGGCATGCCGCGTTGCCATTCGCTCCGCGAGCACGGTGGCCACTGCCATGATCGTCTCCTGCGGGTTCACCCCTGGAGCCGTCGGCAGCAATGAGCCGTCCGAAATGTAAAGGCCGCGCACGCCATGGCGCTCGCCCTCTGGCGTGGTACCAGACCGGGCGGGGTCGACCCCCATGCGGCAGGTGCCGTTGACGTGGGCTGAAAACATCGCAATGCGGTTCGGCGCGAGCGACGCGGATGTCAGGAGCGGGAGGTCCCGCGCCGAACGGACGACAACGGGCGAGGTGTGCATGGTGGTCACTTCGCGCGCGCCCGACACGAGGTGCATCCGGGCCGAGGCCGCTAGAGACGCCCGCACCCGCCGCTGGTCATCGTGACCGAGTCGATACTGAATCGACGCTCGGCCAGCCCGATCCACCCGGACGCGACCACTCGAATGCTTGGGGTCGGCGCCATCTCTCGTTAACGCGATCAGGACGCCCAGACGTCGAAAGTCGCCCATGCGCGCGGCGTGTGCCACCCCAAATCCAGGAATTGCGGCCGCCGTGAAGGACGGATGCATTGGCGGACACTCAATCCAGAATCCGTAGTCACTGTCCTCCCACCGAATGAACTCGTCGCACATGGCCGACAGCGAGATGCCGGTGCTGCTCAGGATGTCGTGGTCGTACACTCCCATCACGGCGGTGGTAGGATGCAGACGCAGCCACGCGCCCACGCCGCCGCCGCCCAGGCTCGAACGCTGTAGCAATGCCGGCGTCTCGATCGCACCACCGGCGACCACGACAATCGGCGCGTCGATGGTCAACACTCTGGGTGGGCGACCTGACTGACCGGAGTTAACCGTCGCGTGAACCCGTTTGAGTGGTGGTGTCCCGATTCCCCCGTCGCGCTCGCGCACCTCAATGCGTGTGGCGTGCGCGTCGGCGTACAGGGTGGCGCCTGCGGTGAGCGCGCGAGGCACGTAAGTGAGCAGCGCCGATTGCTTGGCGTTGTGACTGCATCCCAAGCCGCAGCACCCGCAGCGCACACAGCCGTTGGCGTTGATGCGTGCGGTGCTCGCCCGCCAGCCCAATGCGCGCGCGCCGTCCAGCACGATGCGATTGTTGGGGGAATGTGCGTCGTCTGGTACGTCACGTGCGAGCACTTCGCGCTCGACACGCTCAAACACCGGTGCCATTTCGCTCGCTGTCATTCCGTACACGCCGTGTGCACGCGACCACTCCTCAAGCACGTAGTCAGGCGTTCGTAGCATGATCATCCAGTTGACAGTCGTCGAGCCTCCCACGGTACGGCCCTGTAGGAGTGCGAACGATAGATCATCGGTTGTTCGCATGGCGCCCTCGGCGTACAGTCGCTCGTTGAGCACCGCTTCGTCTTCAGTGAAGTCGGCTCGCGACAGGTACGACCCCGATTCGAGCATCACCACCTGATAGCCGGCCTCGGCGAGTCGTGTAGCGGTCACGGCGCCGCCTGCGCCGGTGCCAATCACCACCACGTCGGCAGTGCGATGCACGTCGGATCGCATCAGGTGACCGGGAATGACACCCGTCGGCGTTTGCTCCGGCGCGATCACGGTGGGCAGCACGACGGGTCCGCGCGCAACGGGTTCATCCTTGCTCGGTATGCCAGCCAGCGGTCCCTCCCACGGCGCCTGCGGAGCACGCGACTGCAACGGTCCCGCGTAGCCTATCGCGGCGGTCACTTCGGGCCGAGCGTAGTGAACCGCCAGCACCAACTTGCGAACCGCCTGATGCGCCGATCGAAGCGCGGCGATGCGAGAGTCGCCCCACGCGGCGAAACAGCGGGACTGCGCCTCGGGCGTCAGATCGCGGAATCGACTGAGTTTGCCGATCGCCACCATGACCGCACCGCGCCGACCGAGCGCATCAATGGCCGCTGAGAGTCGTGCGCGACGGTGCGGCGGCAGCGTCGCGATCCGCGTATCACACCGGACGACAAGCTCGACGATCGATTCACTTGATGGCGGCGCACCGGCAAGGATGCAACGCGCGAGAACGGCGAGCGTTGTACGCTGCGCGTCCGAAAAGTTGCCAAGCGGCGTAGACACTCCGCTAGCCTAGCCAATCCTCATCGACGACGCCAGACGAACCGACAGCTGAACCACGTGGTTCAGGTGTTTGCTTTTTCAAGCGAAACCGCGCAAAACGACGCTAGGACATCTGGGATCTGAAGATCGACCGGGTCTCGTCATGGAACAGGACCCACAATGAGTAGCCGCCGAAGAGCGTGCCAAACGGAAAGTTGAACAAGCGAAACGCGGAGACGATGATGATGACGTTTCGCGCCCATGCCTGATGATTGAGGAGTCCAAACCCGGCAATGACGCCGAAGACGCCCAGCGCGCCGATGATGACGGCCATCACGACGCTGGCCACGGACCCGACGACTGCACCAATGAGACTGCCAGAAAAGATCGAGCCAAACACTCCGCTAAGGAGTACGCTAGCGGCCGCCAACACTCCCAGCGCGCTGAAGAGCAAATTGACGATTGCAACAACCTTGATGTGGGTGCGCATAAGACGGGTTCTCCGAGAAGGATGAAGACAGCCGGTGACCCCTACGGAGAATGCCGGGCTCAGGATTCGGGGTTCGGCGCGTGTCAAAGCGATACGGCGGACTACCGTGGTCGGCGTCGCCCAAACTGCCCGCCGAGGCTGACCATCGCAACGCCGCAGACAATCACCAGCATCGCCACCAGCGCTTGTGGAGGCATCTGCTCGCCGGCCAGCCCGACACCCAGTAGAACCGCAACCACCGGATTCACATACGCGTACGTGCCAACGGCTGTGGGGCTCGCGACACTCAGCAACCACATGTACGTGCTAAAGCCAATCAGCGAGCCGAAAACGATCAGATACGCCAGCGAATACATCGAGGCCATGGTGATCGCTTCGCGATTCAGGTGCGACAGCTCACCGCTCGCGATGGAGAGCAGCATCAGGAGTACGCCGCCGGTGAGCATCTGCATGCTGATGGCCAGCGCCGCGGGTTTCGCCAGCGTTGCCGTGCGAGAATAGAGCGAACCAATGGTCCATGACAACGACCCCAGTGCGAGGACGATGGCCCCGGCGGGCTCGATGGCCGCGCTGGCGATACTCCCGTTGGCGGGCAATACCAGCAGGGCCACGCCAACCAGGCCAAGGGTGACACCAGCCCACGTCGGCGCACGGTGGCGCTTCCCCTGTACCACCTCGCACAGCACAAGCCAGAGTGGCACGGTCGCCACGAGCAGCGACGACATCCCCGAGCCAACGCGTTGGGCCGCCCACGACACGGCGCCGTTTGCCACAAACAGCAGCAGGAATCCGACGATCGCCGAGTTGCGCCACTCGAGCGCCGAAGGTGCGGCCGCACCCTTCCAGCGACTGTAGCCGTACATCAGGCCGCCGGCAATCAAGAATCGTACGCCTCCCATCACGAACGGCGGAATGGACTCCACGCCCCAACGAATGGCGAGATACGTCGATCCCCAGACGATGTAGACCACCAGGAACCCAAGGACCAGTCGTGTACGACTCGCGGGCGCAGGAAGTCTCGTAAACACACTCGATGACTCAGGCGTGACCATGAGG
>JANLVM010000817.1:0-2202 GCA_031364015.1 Gemmatimonadaceae bacterium | reverse complement strand
CTCAACCCGGTTGTCTCATTTTCATTGACAGGTCCGTTTCGATCTTAGGCGGCGTCCCACGGGTTGAGTGTCTCCACTCCCGTCGGTTCGAAATCGGCCACGTTTCGAGTCACCACACACATGCCATGAACAAGAGCGGATGCGGCGATCAGTGTGTCGACGATTGGACGAGGATTCGGCACATGTAATTGTGCGCTTCGAAGCACGATGGCCATGTCGATTGGAATGATACGCCGAGAAAATGCGGGCAATAGGTAGTTGTCTAACCAGCGTCGTAGCATTGCGCCCTGGTGATGATCTGTTCCTCCTTCAATAGCACGCCAAGTTCGAGCTCCTGCACGGTGAGCACCGATAGGTAGAGTTCAACGGCGTCTACGCTGTCAGCCCATGCGCAAACTCCACGATGTGCGGTGCCCAACGGAACCTTTCGCAGTTCAGAAACGACGTTGGTATCGAGTAAATACATCTCAATCGAATTTCACTCGTTTGGCGACTTCGCGCGATCGCGACGGTTCGAAATCGATCCCTTCGGTCATGTCTGGCATCGCGAGGAGGTCGGCGATCTTAGTGCCACTACTCGTCAGTCGACGGTACTCGTCATAGGTCAGGAGAACGTGAGCAGGCTTTCCTCGGTCGGTGATGAAAACCGGCCCTCGTTGGGCCGCCTTCTTCGCTTTGCTTGCATCTTGGTTGAACTGCCTACTCGAGAGCGTTGTTATGGTCACTCTCACCTCCGGAAAGGGAATGTAGGTATGTTACTACAAATATCAATAAAGTCAAGTTTGTATAGTGTTCGCTGCTCGACCTGTGCGGGTTCAGTGGGAACTGGACATTCGGCTCAAGTCGCTAAGCCACTCGATAAGCCACTGAGCCGCGCTTCGGGCGTCACGTACCCGATTGCACTGTGGAGCCGGACGGTGTGGTAGTACGTCACGTAGGTCCCCACCAGCTGCTTCGCGTCGTCCAAGGAGAGCGGTACGCCGGGTCGGATACACTCTTCCTTGATCGTCGTGTTCACACGCTCCAACTTGCCGCCCCCCAGTGGCTTAAACTACAGGAGCGATTGTCCAATTCCCGACACAACTTTCGAGTTCGCGCGCTCGTCATTGCTAATGAGCGTCCCTCCACGCTGCCATCCGCTCGATGACTTCACGCTTGCTTGACGCGATTCCACCGTATGTGTTCTGGGAGCTCGATGCGCGCCGCCGCACCGTGCGCGCCCAGGGTCGCTCGCTCATCGACTTGGGTATTGGCAGCCCCGATCAGCCGATGGCACCGGTGGTCATCGAGGCGATCCAGCGTGCGGCTGCGGAGTCGGCGCTCAGCGGTTATCCGCATTTCTCGATACACCCTGCATTCGCCGAGTCGGTGGCGAGCTATCTGGCGACACGGTTTGCGGTGACGGTCGATCCGACGCGTGAGTTATTGGCGCTCGCCGGATCGAAGGAAGGGCTGGCCGAACTCGTGCTCGCGCATGTGAATCCCGGTGATGTGGTGCTTATTCCCGAGATCTACTACCCGGTCTATGCGCGCGCACCGCAATTGGCGGGCGCGACCCCGGTATGTGTGCCGCTGCTGGCTGATGGCCGTCTCGACCTCGATGCCATTGCGAACGCCGATCTCGCGAAAGCCCGCATGCTGATCGTGAACTATCCGAGTAACCCCACCACGGTCACTATCACACGGAATGAATTCGAGCGATTGGTGGTGTTTGCGAAGCGCCATGCGCTGCTGCTGGTCAGCGATTTAGCCTACAGCGAATTGGCGTACGATGGGTACGTGGTGCCGAGCGTGCTGCAGGTACCGGGAGCGCGCGATGTTGCGGTCGAGTTGCATACCTGCTCGAAGAGCTTCAACATGGCGGGTGTGCGCATCGCCTTCGTCGCTGGCAATGCCGACGCCATACGGGTGCTCGATCAGTATCGGTCGAATATGGGGTACGGGGTGTCCACGCTGGCCCAACGCGCCGGGGCTGCCGCTTTCACGCACTGTGCGGACATTGTCCCGCCGGTCGTGGCCGAGTATCGAGCGCGGCGTGATGCCCTCGTCGCGGCATTCCATGCGCACGGATGGCCGGTCAAGTCGCCGTCCGCCACGATGTACTTATGGCTCAACGTCCCCGACGGCTACGACGACTGGGGTTGGGTAGACGCGCTGATGAACGGACCGGGCGTCGTGGTCACTCCAGGCATCGCCTTTGGC
>JANLVM010000887.1:0-5849 GCA_031364015.1 Gemmatimonadaceae bacterium | reverse complement strand
CACCACACTCAAGAACAGCACCGACCCCTGCACTGCTGGCAGATCCCGCCGCGAGATCGCCATCACCACGTAGCGTCCGATCCCGGGCCAGCTGAATATCGTTTCGGTCAGGATGCTCCCCGTCAGATAGGCACCAAAGTCCAGCCCGATCACGGTCACCACCGGAATCAACGCGTTGCGCAAGGCGTGTCGCGAAATGACCGCGAACTCCGTCAACCCTTTGGCGCGCGCAGTGCGAATAAAATCGGCGTGCATGACTTCCAACATCGCCGAACGCGACACGCGCGCTAAATACGCGATCGATCGCGAGCCCAGGGCAACCGCCGGCAGCACCAGAAATTCCCATCCGCCGTAGCCCGAAGCTGGTAGCCATCGCAACATCACCGCGAACACTACGATGAGCAGCAGTCCGATCCAGTACACGGGAAACGAGATTCCGAGATAGGTGATCGCGAGCGCGACACGATCGAACCAGCCGTGTGGTCGCATTGCCGCCAACACGCCGATGGTGAGCCCGACAATCGTCGCCAGGAGCATCGCCGTCGTGGCGAGCAGCAGCGTACGCGGGAAACGCTCAAGGATATCGTCTATGATCGGTCGATTGGTGATGTACGATCGACCCAGGTCGCCGCGTAGTACTCCGCTGGCATAGTGCATGAACTGCACTGGGAGCGGTTCGTCCAGACGGAGTTCTGCCCGCAGTCGCGCGATGGTTGCCGCGTCGGCGCGTTCACCGACCATGGCCTGCACCGGATCACCGGGCGCGACATACAGCAGCAGGAACACCACCACCAACACCCCAAACAAGGTTGGGATAGCAAGCAGCAGTCGTCGGGCGAGAAGCGGGAGCATACCGGGGAATGTAGTGCCGCGATAGCAAGGTCGGATGCAAGTAAACGGCAACAACGCTATCAAGGCTAAGCGCGACAGCGATCAGTCAAGCGATTAACCAATCGCCTTCGCGCTTTCGCCCTGATAGCGTTGTTGCCGTTCCTCCTTGCATGTTTGCGGGAAAATGTAGCTCGACGAAATGGAACGGTGACGATGATTGGCGTCGCGGGTGCTATGCTGTGCCCATGCCAGACTATCGAAAGCTGCGAGTGTTCCATCTCGCCCAGGAATTGAGTGAAGCGGTACACCGACTGGTGCCGGAATTGCCAGCACGAAAGGCGCCCGGACTGGTGTCGCAGTTGTGCCGCTCGGTTTCATCAGTCCCAACGAATATCGCTGAGGGCGCAGCGCGCGACTCACCCGGAGCGTATGTGAGCGCGCTGGTCATCGCACGCGGATCGGCGCATGAGACCGCAGTACATCTGCGACTCGCAGCGAGTCTCGCGAACGTGCGGGCCGCCGACCTCCGTCGCTTCGAGCAGCGTGCGCACGTCGTGGCCGCCATGCTGACAAATCTGATCGCCACCATTCAGAAAGATGCGGCGATTTCGGAAAATGATCGTCGGAACAGGAAAAAGCGGAAACGCCATCAAGCTAAGCGCGAAGGCGATCAGTCAAGCGCTTAACCAATCGCCAATCGCCCTTTAGCCCTGATAGCGTTGTTGCAGTTTTGTCATTCGCCCTTCAGCCCTGATAGCGCTGTTGCAGTTATTTCATTCTTCCTTCTGCCCAAATACCGCCAAATGCGAGGAATGCCCCGGATTCACCTTCTTCTCCGGGTACACCCAATGCACCGCCTGATTCACCGCCACCGCCGCCTCGCCAAACCCCGTCGCAATCAACTTCAGCTTGCCCGGATACGCCGTGATATCCCCGGCCGCATAGATCCCGGCCCGTCCGGTTTCCATTTGGTAGTTCACCGCGATCTCATCCTTCTCGAAATTCAGTCCCCATTCCAGCAGCACGCCCATGTTGCTCACGTAGCCCAGCATCGGCAGCACGACATCCGCGGGCACCTCGCGCGTGCTCCTGGCTTTGAGATCCTTCAGACGAATCCCCTCGATACGCTCGGTGCCGTGAATTGCATCGAGCTCATGAAACGTGTGAATGGACATTCGCCCGTCGCCCACCGCAGCGGCCGACACAACCTCCGCAATCGTCGCGGCATGCGCGCGGAAGCGGTCACTGCGATGCACCAGCGTCACCGACTTCGCGCGCTCACGAAGTTGGGCGCACCAATCGAACGCTGAGTCACCGCCGCCGATGATCACCACATCAAGTCCGCGATAGCGTTCGGGATGCTGCACGAACTCATGCACCCCTCGACCGTACCACGGTTCGGCGAATGACTGCGGAAGTCGTCGAGGGCGAAACGCGCCAATGCCGGCCGCAATCACCACTGCGCGCGTCGGGAAGCGATCGGTCTCGGTGACTACCACAAAGTGTCCATCGGCCTGCTCCAGGCCCACCACGCGCTGGCCCAGGTGCGCCGGCAATCCGGTCTCACGATGAAACTGCAGGGCCTGGTCGGCAAGCGATCGCACCAGATCCTTCGCGAGCACCCTGGGAAAGCCGGCAACGTCGAAGATGTACTTTTCCGGATACAGCGCGGTGAGCTGTCCGCCAAGTTCGGGGAGTGCGTCGACGATTTGTGCCGTGGCACCGCGCATGCCAGCGTAAAACAGGGCGAAGATCCCGGTCGGGCCGCCCCCCAGGATTGTCAGGTCTTTCAGCTCATGCGTAGCCATAGGCGAAAGAATTTAATCAGTTCGCACTCACGGCTCCGTCTGCCAACCCACAGCGCCCGATCGCGTGGTAAATTTTCGGGATGAAGATTTACACCCGTACAGGCGATGAGGGAGCCACCGCACTCTTCGGAGGCGGTCGAGTGGAGAAAGACCACCCGCGCGTAGAAGCCTACGGTGACGTCGACGAACTCAATGCGGCGCTCGGCCTCGCGCGCTCCATCGACATGATGCCGCGTATCGACGAGGTGCTCGTGCCCGTTCAGCGCGATCTCTTCGCTATCGGTGCGCTCCTGGCGACACCAGATCACCAGAAGATGCGGGAACAGCTGAGCAAAGCGCGCATCGATGAACAGCGCATCGAAGAACTCGAACGGGCGATTGACATCTGCGAACAGGAGCTCGAGCCACTACGCAGTTTCATCATCCCCGGTGGCACACCCAAGGCGGCGGCGCTGCACGTGGCGCGAACCGTGTGTCGTCGCGCGGAGCGACGCGTGGTGCGTCTGGCACACGAGGAGGAACTGCCCGCGTTGGTGATCATCTATCTCAATCGCTTATCCGATTTGCTGTTCATGCTCGCGCGGGTCGCCAACAGTCGGGCTGGCGCCGGAGAGGTCACCTGGTAGTGCCGCCCTCGTCGGCGCTACAGCTTCCGCTGGATTATCCCGTCTATTGTTGTGCCGACGCACTCTCGGAGATCGGGGCAATCGTGCAGCGCGTGGCCTCGGCGCATCGCTATGCCATCATCTCCGACGAAACCGTTTCCGCGCTGTACAGTCAGCGGATAGTCGAGCAACTGCCGCAGGGGATCTCGCGGGTGTTCACGATTCCCGCTGGTGAGCGCGAGAAAACCCGCGAACGATGGCAGCAACTCACCGACGCCCTGGCGTCGTGGGGCGCAGGGCGCGACACCACGGTCATCGCGCTGGGCGGCGGAGTGATAGGAGATCTCGCGGGTTTCGTCGCGGCGACATTCATGCGCGGTATTCCTGTCGTGCAGGTCCCGACCACACTGTTGGCGATGGTCGACGCCTCGGTGGGTGGCAAGACTGCGGTCGACACCGCCTTCGGCAAGAATCTGGTTGGGGCGTTTCACAATCCCAGCGCGGTCATCATGGATCCCGACGTGCTGGTCTCGTTACCGCCCGACCAGCTGCGCGCAGGTTTGGCCGAGATGATCAAGCATGGTGTGGTCGCCGACGCGGCATACTTCGATGCGGTGCTCGAGGCGCTGCCACGCATCGCGGTGGGTGGTTCGAAGGCGCTCGGATTCGACGCGTTGATTGCCGGCAGTGTGCGCATCAAGTCCGGGGTGGTGGCCGACGACGCGCGCGAAGGCGGACGGCGTCAGATTCTTAACTTCGGACACACCATCGCGCACGCGATTGAGCGGGAACTCGACTATCGCATTGCCCACGGAGAAGCGGTGGCGATAGGCATGGTGATCGAAGCGCGCATCGCCGAGTCGATAGGCCTAGCACCGGTCGGCCTGCATCGCGCGATGGTCGATGCGGTGCAGGCGGCAGGGCTGCCTTCGGCGATTCCGGCAGCGTTATCGCGCGAAGCGTTGTTGGTGGCGACTCAAGGCGACAAGAAGTCGCGATCGGGCGCCGTGCGATACGCCCTTCCGCGCCGAATCGGCGAGATGGAATCGGCGGAGGGTCGGTGGGCGGTTGCGGTAAGCGACCCCGTCGTGCTCGAGGCGCTCACCGGCGGCTGAGGTTCACCGATCTGCAGATCGATGTGGATCAAATCACTACTGGCGCTATACTGTATCGTTCGTGTCTTATTGATTCGTAAATACTCTGCGAAGATTATCACAATTCTGCTTCCCGAAAAGTTTTCATTGACCGCGCACTATCCGGCCATTATCGTGCCGATCCCACCATCTGGCTGGCCCGTCCCGGGCCATCCCACCGGTAACATTCGGCGAGGGCGTGTATGCCGTCAGCAGCCGCCGTACGAAGCTCGGAGTCCCGCGCAGCCAAGGGATTCTTTCGATCCTCCCCTTCCACCGCGTTCGACCAGTACCTCCGCGACATTCAGAAACTGCCACTCATCACCGACGCCGCTGAAGAGCGCCGTCTGGCACGATTGGCGCAGCAAGGAGACGAGGCGGCCGCTGAACGCCTTGTGACCGCGAACCTTCGGTTCGTCATCTCGTACGTCAAGAAGTATCAGGGGCACGGACTCGACCTGTCTGAACTGGTGGCCATCGGCAACGAAGGGTTGCTCAAGGCCGTCCGGAAGTTCGATCCCGACCAAGGGGTCAAGTTCATTTCGTATGCGGTCTGGTGGGTCCGTCAGGCGGTGCTCAAGGCACTGGCCGAGCAAACGCGCAGTGTGCGGATCCCGCTCAACCAGAATTCGCAGCTCATCCGCATGGCGCGGGCCGAAATGGTCCTCAATCAGGTGCTCAATCGCGAGCCCACCGATGAGGAGATCTCGAAGGTTCTGCAGGAACCCATCGAGCAGGTCCGCAACGCTCGTCAGATCACCAGCACCGAAGTGTCGCTCGACGCGCCGATCGATCGTCAGGATCGCGAAGCCTCGACGCTTGGAGAACGCTTCGCCGGGCAGACCCATGCCGACATCGAAGACGGCACAGACTTCCGACTGATGCGAGAATTCATTGACCGCGTGTTTCGGAAGTATCTCACCCCGCGCGAACGCAAGATCCTGTACTTGTACTACGGACTGGACGAAGGGGCAGAAGCGATGACGCTTGAGCGTATTGGTGCGCTCATGGGTGTGACGCGCGAGCGGATTCGGCAAATTCGTGAACGGGCGTTTGAAAAGTTGCGCGAATCGCCAGATGGTCGGGCGTTGGCGGGTTTCTGGGGCACCGACTGACCGGAAGGACCCTTCGAACGTTTTGGATTCGGGCGGGAATCTGCAGTATGCAGTTGCCCGCTCGGTTTGTTTTGAACAACGGCAACAACGCTATCAGGGCAAAAGAGCGATACGCGATCAGCGAAGCGATTAACCGATAGCGCTTGGCAGTTTTGCCCTGATAGCGTGGTTGCCGTTAATTGCCGTTGGTACTTTTCATATCTCCAACACACCACCGCCAGCCCGCCTCGTGCTCCTGTCTCGCCTTTCCTCCATTGTGGGTACTCGCTGGGTCAAGCAGCGATCGGCCGAGCTCTTGGCCATTGACACGGACGGCCTGCCGGGCTATCGCGCCCATCCGCGACTCGCGGTGTTTCC
>JANLVM010000813.1:0-6918 GCA_031364015.1 Gemmatimonadaceae bacterium | reverse complement strand
GTAAGGCGCAACGCCGGGAAGAAGCGCCATCTCCGCAGGCAGCATCTGGACGGATGGATGCATGGGATGCGATGTCCACTGTTGCAACGCGCCGCCCGTTACACTCGGTGCACGATGTGCATGCGCTTCGTTGGTCGCTGTCGGCGGTATACGCCGCCCCGTGCTTGCAGCGCCCTCTACCATGTTGCCGATTGCAAACTCGAGAATATCCGGCGGCTGCAATCGTGTGCTCGGTGATTGCGCGCGAAGCACGATACGTCCGTTCGGTTCGGCGGCACTCGTATCGCGCTCCGCCGTGATGAGCACAACAAACTTTTCGAACTCGACGTCGCGAAGTATCGTGCGTTCCGCTGTGACAGTCCCCAGCCGGACCGTGCGGCGCATGTCCGGCGTCATTGCCCAGGCGACATAATGGGTAAAGTTGCCAAGCGTGGACGGTGCCGGTAGGTCGCTCACCGTGAGAACGGGGCGATAGCGAGGAACACCATCAGGCGTCACCGCGATCGTGAACGGCGTGGCGACATACGACAGCTCCACAGTGGCCCGCAAGTGTTCAAGCCCGGGCGCGGGCACCAGTTCGATGCAGTAGAGATCGCGGCTGGGTCCGGGAGCCGTGCCGACCGACTCACAGGGCCGTTGCTGAGCCCCGGCGTCGACGACTGCGCCCGCGGCAAGGCTGACCAGCAAAGCCCCGAGCCTCAAGCGAGTACCGTGCGACCAAGCCGCTATCATCGTGTCAACATGCAGTGCAGTCGAGCCGACCGCCATGACAAAGAACGTGCTTCACTACACCCGTCGCACGCGCGCCGGAGAAGAAGTGCTGGTAACGCGAGCCGACGGCCGACTCAATGCGCGCCGCCTACACACGTTCCGGCTTCGCCCGACGCGCGATGAGCAGCGTCACCGTCGCAACCGCCGCACTCAAGGGTGGAAAGGTCATAAGCGCGTTCACGGCATCTGGTAACGTGCCGTCTCCCACGGAGACAACTGCCACAGGGATGAGGCCGATTGCGGCACCCGCCGCCGCCAGGCGCGCGATCGATAACTCACGGAACGAGCGCCCTCGTGCCACGACCGACAGCAGACCGCCGTAGAGCATGCCGAGTCCGAATGCCATTCCGAACGCGACGAACGGCGCGACGATCATGAAATCCAGATCATCTCGATGATGGCGCGTACGTGGATGAGCACTACCTGAACGCGATGTCGCTGACACTCCTCGCGGGCCGCGCGATCGTGTCGGCCGACCGCGACGAGTCACGGCGCGTCATGGTGATCACGCGGGCCATGGCCGAGCGCTTCTGGGCCGGCGCGCCGGAGAATGCAGTCGGGCGTGAGGTGCGAATGCGAACGGATGGCCCGACGTATCAGATCGTCGGCGTGGTCGCGGACCACACAGTGGACACACCAGGGGAGCAGGCCAAGCCGTACGTGTTGCTGCCGCTCGCGCGCGGCGTCAACTACGGCAATTATCTCATTCGCACAGCGACGCCGGCGGCGGGGATGATCACGACGTTCGAGCGCGAAGTGCGAGCGCTCGAGCCCGATGCTGTCCGCTGAGCTTTGCGCTAGCGACGGCGGTGCTGGCGAGTGCGGCACTGCTTGCGAATGCAGTACCGGCATGGAGAGCCTCGCGCGTTGATCCGATGGTCGCGCTGCGATCTGGCTAAACGGCCAGCGCCTCCTTTTGTACCTCGGTTTCTGGTTATCTGTCCGGGCCGCTCAACGCGGGGCTTTCGGTGGCGGGTGTTGGCCTCACTTGGACGACGAATCGTCCCGAGCGGCTCTCCCTAACGGCACTCGGCCACCAATACGAACCAGCGAGGGATGCTCGGCGGCCAAGTGAGGCCAACGCTTACCGACGCACGGCACTCACGGCTACGGCGAGGAAGGCGAGCGCCCGACGACAAGCGTCGCCGCCGTCGGAACGACGGGTCAGCGCAGGCCGCGACTCACGCTGGGGGGTTTCAAGGTCCCCCCTTGCGTCTAAAAGATGTTTCCGCAATACTGATTAAGGAAAGGGTTTTTAGACTGACATTGAAACGGTGCTTACATAGTCTAAATTTCGTCGCTGTAACAGACTCAGAAGGCACTATTTTTAGACGGAGGTCCACGATGCTGTACCTCGCCGACACCCCATCGCACTCGCGAATGCTCGCAAAACGCGTCGAGCGCGGAACGCTCATTCGCCTCGCCCAGGGCATCTACTCTGACGATAGGGTCAGGAATGCCGAGGAGCAGATAAGAGCGGCGGCCATTCCCATCGCAGCGCACTTCTACAGAGACGCATACCTCTCACACCGTTCGGCGGCAGTCCGGGGACCCGTCGGCGACATCCTGTTCCTTTCGGAGCCAGGCGGCAAGAAGAACGCACGTCAGTTCCCAGGTCTCCGTGTCGTGCGTGCACAAGCGCTGCTCCACCCCGAGACCGAACGGATCGAGCTACCGCTGGAAGTCGTGAAAACCAAGGACGACGTGCCGGCAACAAGCACGGCAAACGTCTCAAGCGCGCTGCAAACGGTCTTTGAATGCTTGATGACGTCGCGGCACTATCCCCAACGACAACTTTCTCAAGCGGCCCTCCTTCAGCTGATTACCGCGCTCAGCAAGAAAGACATCGCGCGAGCGAAGGCCTTCGCGGAACGCAACCAGCTGGCGTCAGAGTATGCACAATTCGAAAAGTTGACGTCAGAAGCGAATCAGAACACAATCCTTCACACCGAGGGACTTGGAAGGTTCGAGCTGTACTTCTACCACTGGCACGTGGGATCACTCACCGCCCTGAGCAATTCGGAATTCCGATTCCAGTACGACAAGAGCTGGAGACTGGCACTGTCGAAGGAACTGCCGCTGTCGAGTGAGCGTGATGTCTCGTACGAAGGGCCGCGCATGCCCGCCTTCTTTGAGAACCTCCTGCCGGAAGGTTGGACAGAAAACCGAATTGTCAGGACATATCAGATTGACCCGAACGATACGCTCTCACTGCTTGCGAGCACGCGCAAATACCTGTCGAACCTGACACTCCGTCCGCTCAATATTCCAGAGCATGAGTTTCGACTGGACACACATGGCACTCGCCTGGAAGACATTGAGCCAGATCCGTGTACAGCGATTGTCGCCACGGATCACATGGAAGCCGACCTCGAGACCAACGTCTTCTGGAGAGAACTCAAGAAGAAGGGCGCGGTCGGCTTGTCAGGGATACAGCCCAAATTGCCGGTGTCGCTCAGCATGGAGTCGTCCAATCCCACCGTGAGAATTGGTGATCTGCGAACATCATGCACGCATATCCTCAAGTTCCAGTCTCCCCACTATCCGTCGCTGGTCGAAAATGAGTGGGCGACGATGGAGCTTGCGCGGCGAACTGGCCTGCACGTTGCTCCTGTTCGACTGATCACGTTCGAGGACGACAGCCCGTTCCGGGGAAACTCACTGATTGTCGAGCGATACGACATTCCAATGCGTTCATCGCTGGAGAAAGAACCTTCGCGCATTGACCTCGTGCTGCAGGAAGACGCGTGTTCGCTGCTTCTTCTCAAACGCAACGACAAGTACAAGACTTCCGTTGAACGAATCGCCGATGCGCTCCGGGAGGCAGGCTTGTCCGTCGAGCTGGCATCCCAAGGGATGTGGCGCCTGCTTGAACATGTCGCATTCTCGTGGATGGTTGGAAATGGCGACCTGCACGCGAAGAACATCTCCACAGTCCGCTTGATTCGATCTGGGGAACTGGGTGCACCGCCGGTGATCAGAGCCGTCGAATACTCACCGTTGTACGACTTGCTCAACACGATCGTGTCCATTCCGGACGATGACTTCGCGATACCAGTCAACGGCAAGCGAAACAACCTTCGCCCTCGGGACATCGCCAGCATCGCGGAACGCTGGAAGGGCAACAAGCGCATTGCGGAAGAGCTCATCGAGCAACTGGCGAGCAAAATGCGATCGAATCTTCACGGCGTGTTGTCGAGCGCCTGCATGCCGGCAGAGCTGGCGGAGCGCTATTTCCGTGTGGTCGATTCGCGATTGAAAACGTTCGGGGTCTAGTCACGGTGTCGTGACGGCCACCTGCGGAATGAGATGCACCTTGATGTCGCCCGTGCCGAGCTGGCCGAGGAAGTTGCTCCCCCAGCACCAGGCGAAGTGCGATGCAGTGACGCCGCAACTGTGGTTCGACCCTTCGCTGATGCTCTCGAACACCATACCACCCGAAACGAGCACGGGCTGCTCGAGAAGTCGCTCGTGGGTCCTCGACAACGACGCCGTGGTGATCGTGGACGTGTTCGCGAAGAAGACACAGGCCACACCCGCGGCGATCTTGGCGACGGGTCGTGAGCGGCTGCGGCAGTACGATCGTGTGACCCAATCGGAGAGATGAACGATGCGAAAGTCGAAGAAGGCAGCGTTGGAGGCGCAGGGCTGGGTGGTCGGGTCAGTGGATGACTTTCTCGAGCTGACACCCGAGGAGTCGGCGCTCGTCGATCTTAAGCTGCGACTCAGCGATGCGTTGCGTGCGCGCCGTACAAAGCTCGGGCTCTCGCAGCAAGCCGTCGCGAAGCGCCTGCATTCAAGCCAGTCGCGCGTCGCCAAGATGGAAGCAGGCGAAGCCTCGGTCTCGTTCGATTTGCTCGTTCGTGCATTGGTCGGTCTCGGGGCAACAACCGCCGATCTCGCCAAAGCCATTCAAACGAAGAAGCGTCGGAAAGCCGCCTAGCGCAGCGGAGCTCACTGACGCTACTGGCTTGCGTCCAATCGATAGAATCGCGCAGCAGATCCCGAGAACAGATCGGCCTTCTCCCTCTCACTGGCGCCCTTTGCCAACAGCTTGCAGGCGTTCCAGAAGACGTGATAACTGAATGCGGCTTTGTCGACGGGGAAGTTGCTTTCAAACATGCATCGCGACGTGCCGAAGGCGTCAATGCACGTCTCGACGTACGGGCGAACCCTCGCCGCCAGCGCTTCGGACGATGGCGGTGCGCCCACCTCGCCGAATCCCAGGCCGAACGAACTCATGCCAAAGCCACCCAACTTGATGAAGACGTTCTGGTGTGCAGCAAGCGCCGTGATCGAGGCCGCCCATTTCGGGAACACTTCTTGGCGTTTGCCACGGTATGCGCCGATGCCGAGTGGCGTGCCGAGGTGGTTGAGGACAATTCGGGTATCGGGGAACGCACCGGCGAGCTGGGCCAGTTCGTCGATCTGCGGGTGATAGAGCCACGCGTCGAACGAGAGACCCATTCTGCCGAGTGTCGCCAACCCATCGCGAAACGTCTTGTCTGCCATCAGGTGGGGTGGCGCAGGGTACACCGTGGATTGTGGGATCGAGGCGTCCCATGCCGTGATGTGGCGGATACCCCTGAATCGGTCTCCACCGGCGCGAACAAGCGCGGACAATACCGGCTCGACGGCGCTGCCAAGTGTCAGATCAGCGTGCCCGACGATTCCAGCACATGCTCGCGTCTTGCCGAAGCGCCCGCTGGCGCTCATGGCCGCGATGCCATTCACGAACTCGGTTTCCCCGACGGGCCGCATTGCAACCGGGCCCTTCTCTCGGTACATCGCAAACGCCTGAATGAAAACTGTCGCGACGATGTTGTGGCCGCTGCCGGTGTCTTGCAGCAGATCGTCCAAGAGATACCGCGATCCGAGATGGTGATGCGGATCAATGATCGGCAACGCTGGTTCGAGGATTGGCTCAATGGGCCTGACAAGCGGATCCTCGCGAACCGGGTTCGCTTCCGCGCGCTGTGACTGTGCGTACGCGCTGACGGGACTAGCGGCGGCAGCGCATAGCACAGTGGCGAAATCACGCCGGTTCATAGCGTCAACAGCAAGCATCGTTATGCGACTTGCAGCGGTCGGATGTGCGCAATTTCGCGCTTCAGTCCGCGAGCCGCATCCCACAGATCGATGTTGCGCTGAAGATTCAGCCAGAACTCGGGCGAGTTGCCAAAGAGCTTCCCGAGCCGCAGCGCCATCTCGGGCGTCAGGGCGCGACGCTCTCGCAGCAGTTCATTCATCGATTGCCGGGACACGCCGGCGGCCTCGGCGAGTGCGGTGACCGAGAGCCCGTATTCCGGGAGAAAGTCCTCGCGCAGAATCTCGCCGGGGTGGATCGGACGACGTTCGCGCGGGCGCGTGTTAGGGATGCTCATGCCCGCGCGCACGTGCCGCCACGCCTCGGAGAGGCGATACGCCGGACGCCACGCGCCCGTTTCGCACGCGTCCATCAACGTCCGCGCATCGCGCTTGTCCGTCTTGGTGCGGCGCGAGCGATTGGCGTACATCGGCGCGTAGTTCGGGTCCGCGACGATCACCTCGTGCCCAAGCGATTCCAGGTGGCGCGCCACCCACTCGCTCTCGGTGCTCGCCTCGAGCAGAATACGGGCCCGCGGCCGCTCACCGAACACGGCGGTGAGCCGCTCCCGACTCGTGGCGATACGCCGGTCGGTGATGGTGCCGTCGTCCGCTTTGCTCGATAGTTGACTCTCGCGTTTGTGCAGGTCCAGGCCTATAATCTCCATGGCGGTTGGCCTCCCGGTATGCGCCCCGTCGTTCAGACGGTGAGCGCGTGAATAGTGGTGGAGCAGGGTGCACCTCCACGATACCGTGGAGGCCCAACCGCCGCTTCATACCAACTATCCCGATTCAACGCGCGGCTGCAGCGCGTCCAAGACACCGTCGGTCATAGCCGGATGCGAACCCGATCTCCGGCGAACCGTACCGCCGTCGCCGTTGGCATTCCTGCCACGCGAGCGGTGAACAGTCGCGGCACGGCTCCAATCATCTTCGACCCGCGCACAAGCTGCAATGTGAGCTGCCGACTTCGGTCATCCCACCGCATCTCAATCCCTGTCCACTCGCCCTTGCGGTAGTTGAACGTGTGGCCGTCATCATCGTACATCACGCTGGTGCGGC
>JANLVM010000789.1:0-2077 GCA_031364015.1 Gemmatimonadaceae bacterium | reverse complement strand
CTTGCCTCGAGCGGGTGTTCTCTTAACTCCTTCGCGGGATGGCCGGTTTGGTCTTTGGAGACTCGCTCGGCGTCCCGGTCGCCGTCTCCACGCGTGGGCTCACGTACGCTGGAGGGACGATGGTCCCGTGCGTCAGCGTTTTCTCCACTCACTTCGCCAAGGTGTCGCATGTCAGCTCGCCGGATGTCTGCCTCGCTGCTGCTGACGTTGGTGTCTGTCGCGGCTGCTCTGCCAACGACCTCGCTGTTGGCGCAGGGTCGCGTCACCCCTGATACGCCGCGCCCCATTGATGCCGGTACAAGTCTGTGGGCCGAAGAGCTCACCTTCATGGAGATACGCGATCTCGTGAAAGCGGGCACGACCACGATCATTATCGGCACTGGTGGCGTCGAGCAGAATGGACCGTACGTCGCAGGCGGCAAGCACAACTTCGTGCTGCAAACCGTGATGCCCTACATCGCGCGTGCCGTTGGCAGTGCACTGTTGGCACCCATTGTGAAGTTCGTTCCCGAAGGTCGCATCGAACCGACGACCGCGGGGCACATGCAGTATGCGGGCACGATTAGCCTTGAGCCCGCCACGTTCGAAGCCATGCTCACGGACATTTGTCGCAGCTACATGGCGCATGGTTTTCTCGACATCGTGCTCATTGGCGACTCGGGCGGCAATCAACGTGGCATGGGAAACGTGGCCAGTGCGCTCAACACACGGTGGGCCGCGGAGGGCAAGCAAGCGCGCGTACATTTTCTTCCTGAGTACTACTCCGAAGACCAGTGGAGTTGGGACTATCTCAGGACGCTCGGCGTGGTGCAACGCGACTCGATGGCACCGGCGGGGCAGGCGCGCGATCGCCGAGCCGATACCCGCAACGGGATGCACGACGACATCTACTACGAATCACAGATTGCCGTGCAGGACCCGACGCTCATTCGTGCGGCCCAGCGAAAGAAGGCGAAGCAGCTCACGTTGCATGGCGTGGATCTCTCCAACATGAACAAGACCGTTGAGCTCGGGAAGAAACTCGCTGAGTACCGCGCCGGTATTACGGCGCGTGCATTGGAGAAGTCACGTCAACAACTGCGAACGCGATAGCGCTCGTTACGCCTGCGAGCAGTGGCGGCGCTATCGCGCATCGACATGAGTTTCCGTCAGTCGGGTTGCCCCACTCGGCATCTTCACCTGGAGCGCGTCGTTGGCGACGACGACCGTGAAGGATGCCGCCAACTCGTCAGACCGATAGGTGCCGGCAACGGCATGACGTAGCACCGTGCGATCGTGCTTGAGAACTCACAGACGCAAACATGCAGGAAGAACCAACACGGTGCATAATTTCGCAGCAACGGCCATCGTCAGGACAGCCGCGGCTTCTCGATCCCCGCAAGGTCGCACAGCGAATCGACCATGGCCGAAAAGTCCTTGCCTCCATATCCCCGCGAGCGGGCGACGCTGTACGCCTCGCGCGCGATCGCCCCGAGTGGCATCGGCACCTTCGCTGCGTTCGCGGCTTCCACGATCAACGTGAGATCCTTGTGGGCGAGATCGATGGTGAAGCCCGGCTCGATGTCACCCTTGAGCACTTTCACCGGCCAGGCAATCTGCAGCTGGCCGTTCACGGCGGTCGTGCCGTACAGCACGTCGAGGGTCTTCCGCAGGGACAGCCCGAATTGCTGCGACAGGGCCAGCGCCTCCGCGTTCAATTGGCAGGAGACGATCGCCAGGTAGTTGTTGACGATCTTCGTGCGGATGCCCGTGCCAACCTCGCCGCAATGGTGGATGGTTGTTCCCATTGCATCGAGCAGGGGCCTGACGCGTTGGAAGTCCTCGTCGGAGGCGCCAACCATGAAGAGCGATTCCCCGCGCTCGGCATGGCTGGCGAGCCGCCCGACCGGCGCGTCGACGAAGGAGAAACCTCGCTGGCGCGCCGCGTTCGCGAGGCGATCCGTAAGGGCCGGCGCGACAGTGCTCATGTCCATGATGACAGCGCCTTCTCGAGCGTGAGCAAGGACGCCGTTTGCGCCCGTGATCACCTCTTCTACCACAGCTGAGTCGGGAAGCATGGTCACGATGATGTCGCTTG
>JANLVM010000727.1:0-9278 GCA_031364015.1 Gemmatimonadaceae bacterium | reverse complement strand
ACCACGCTGGCGCTCGCCATCGGCCTGATCGCCGTGAACCTCGTCAAGCCCGGCGTCGGTGTGCAGCTGGAAACCACCGCGTCGACCGAAGAGTTCAAGGTGCTGGCATCGAAAACACCGACGTTCAGTTCGGTGCTCGAGCATACCGTGCCGGAGAGCTTTTTCGATGCGGCGGCGAAGAACGAAGTGCTGCAGGTCGTCTTCTTTGCGATCCTGTTCGCCGTGGCGTTGGCACGGGTAGAAGGGAAATCGAGAACCGTGATGTTGGATTGGCTGCAGTCGCTGAGTGACTTGATGTTCAAGTTCGTCGGCATCGTCATGGCCTACGCGCCGATCGGCATCGGTGCGGCGATTGGTGTGACGGTGGGGAAGAGCGGATTGGCGGTGATGCTCAATCTGGCCAAGCTGGTGGGTACACTGTACGTATCACTCATTGTATTCGTCATACTCGTGTTGGTGCCGGTGGCGCTCATCTTCAAAATTCCCATCGGGCGCTTCTGGCGCACGGTCAAGGAACCGTGGCTCATTGCCTTTTCCACCGCCTCGAGTGAAGCCGCGTTCCCGCAGGCTATGAAAGCCATGGAACGCTTTGGTGTGCCGCGACGCATTGTGTCGTTCGTGCTGCCGACCGGCTATTCCTTCAATCTCGACGGGTCCACGCTGTATCTGGCCATCGCCTCAGTGTTCGTGGCGCAGGCCGCCGGCATTGACATGCCGCTCAGCCAACAGCTTTTGATGATGCTGACGCTGATGTTGACGTCGAAAGGCGTCGCGGCCGTGCCGCGGGCCTCATTAGTCATTCTTTCCGGCGCGCTGGCGCAGTTTGGACTGCCCCTGGAGGGCATCGCGGTCATCCTTGGCGTCGACGCGATCATGGACATGGCGCGCACGTCGGTGAATCTGCTGGGAAACTGTTTGGCCACGGCCGTCATGGCGCGTTGGGAGGGCGAGCTCGGCGAGCCTATTCCTGACGGAGAAGAGTTGCCGGCATAGCGGCAGATTACTCGATCAGACTTCTACGCCAAGCAATCGCCTCGCGCGTCGCACGGCGCCACGCGCCGCATCCACATCATCTACTCGTACGGTGGCACCAGGGACCGCGCTCTTGAGCCGCTGTTCAAGGCGTTTGCGCACCAACAACCCTTTCCCCAGCAAACCACCAGCGAGGGCGACCGGTAGCGCCGAACGCTCATCCACAAAGCACCGTCGCGCCAGTGTGCGGATGTGCAGCATCAACTCTTCGACGCAGAGACTGACCAGCGCATTCGCGCGCAGATCGCCAGTCGCTGCCACCTGACAGACCACCGGCGCCAGCGCCGCCAACTGGGCCGGTGTCGCGCCAGACGCCCACGGAATCAACTCATCGAGTGACTCCATCTCGAGGGCCGTGAGTAACGCGCCGTTGAGCGCGGTCTCCGGTTCACGGCCGTCTTGCGACGCCGTCACGACACTGAGCGTCCGACGACCGAGCCACGCCGCGCTCCCTTCATCGCCGATATTCGGGCCCCAGCCGCCGCACCGCTCCAGTCGCCCATCGGGCGCGCGCGCAAACGCCACGGAGCCTGTACCCGCAATCAACAAGACGCCTGCCTCATCGCCGAACGCGTCGTCAAGCGCAATCGTCGCGTCGGCCTGTACCGAGACATCGTCAGCCACGCGACGTGATGCGAGGGCCGACCAGAGCGCTTGTGCCGCACGTTCCTGACCAGCGCCGGCCACACCGACCACGCACACCGCCGGTCGCGTGTCGGGGCGTTCCGCCAACGCCAACACTTCGCCGATCAGCGATTGAATAATGTCTGCGGCCACGGATTCGTGACCGGGCATGAGTGCCGTGCCGGGACCCTCCGCGCGCGCGAGGACCGCGCCGCTCGCGTCGGCCAGTACCACGCGGGTGCGGGTGCCGCCGCCATCGATGCCGACCACGAGCGGAGAGATATCCAACGGACCGGTGTTCATGCGCGCGGCTCCGGAACAGTGCGCGGCCCGCTGGGCGCCGCATGAGTGAAGGAGGAAAGCATACCGGTGACGAACGTAATCGAAGTGCCGATCAACACGTACCACGGCCAGGCGATGGTCGCGACGCCGCCAAGCGTCGGGCCCAGATCGGGGAAGGCCGCGACCAGCTGCCTGGCGAAGACGATGAACGCCATGCAGCCGATGCCCACGCTCATGCCAAGGATTGCGTCGCGCTGCACCGCGCGAGACCAGAACAAGCCGAGGGAGAATCCTCCCAACAGACCGCCGTAGGTGAACGACGCAATCGACAGCGCGATGACCACCACCGGCGTGCCCTGTTCCTTGAACATCAACGCGCCAAGTGTGAGCACGATTCCCCACGCCAGCGCGAAGAGTTTGCCGACCTTGAGTGTCCGCGGATCGTCAGGGTTGCGTCCGGTGAGCGGCAAATAGATATCGTGCGTCGTCGCGGCGGCCAACGCGTTAATGGTCCCGGAGTGTGTGCTCATTGTGGCCGCGACGATCGCGGCCACGATGAGTCCGATCAAGCCGTGCGGCATGCGTTCGATGATAAACGACGGAAAAATCTGGTCTGCGGCAGAAAACGGTTTCCCGCCATAGAGCACCCAGAGGCCCACGCCGACCGTGAGGAACAGCGTGAACTGCACGAACACCACGAAGCCGCTGCCGATCAAGGCGCGTCGCGCTTCGCGCAGCGAACGGCTGGACAGCAGTCGCTGCACGATGAGTTGATCCGCTCCGTGCGAGGCCATGGCGAGGAACGCCCCGCCGATGACTCCGGCGAAGACCGTGTGAGGACGATCGAATCCCGTATACCAGTCAATCGTGCGGAGTTTGCCAGCGGCGCTGGCCTGCTCGATGATGCTGGACCAGCCGCCCGTGACGCTTTGCCCGATCAAGACGATCGCCGAAATGCCACCCACCACGTAGATGCTTGCCTGCACCAGTTCCGTCCACACGACCGCCTTCATGCCACCGCGGTAGGTATAGAGGATCGTGAGAAATCCCAATACGATGATCGCCGTCGGCATGGCGTACTGCTTGGGCAGTGCCGGACCGATGATGAGCGCCACCGGGATCGCGGTGGCAAACACCCGCACCGAGTCGGCCAACGCGCGCGTGAACATGAAAACAATCGATGTGAATCGACGTGTCGAAAGTCCAAATCGCGTTTCCAGCAGCGCATACGCCGTGACCAACTGTCCCTGGAAATATCGGGGGAGCAGGGTGTACGACACCACGATGCGACCGATGATGTAGCCAAGGACGACCTGCAGAAATCCCAGATTTCCGGTGTACGCGAGCCCGGGAATACTGATGAAGGTGAGCGCGGACGTTTCGCTGGCCACGATGGAAAACATGACGGCCCACCACGGGATGGCGCGTTCCGCCACGAAATACTCGTTGGCCGTGCGCTGTCCACGCCCGATCCACATCCCCAGCGCCGTCGTCCCGACCAGATACACCAGGAGCACGGTCAGGTCGAGCAGATTGAATCGTCCGATCATGCGATAGCCTGGTCAGACGATGACATACGCTTCCATGGCAAAGTATTCCGCCAGTCCGAGTTGGTCGAGTTCTGCAGAGGTCGATTTATTGCGCTGCTCGACCCGTTGCCAGAATTCCCGCTCGTCCTGACCGGGGAAGGGCATGGAGTCCTTCTGCGATTGATGCTTGAAAATAGCCTGGATTTTGAGTGTCAGCTCTTCCTGGGACATCGGACACAGCACGGTCGCCTCCGTCACGGGCCATTCCTGCCACGCACCCCGATACAACCACACCTGCGGATGCGCCGAGTTACCGACCGACGGCGCACCGACCGACGGCGCATAGACCTGCGCCAGCGCGGCATCGATCGCCTCCTTGCACATGCGGTGCGTCCCGTGCGGATCGGACAGGTCACCGGCCACGAACACAATGTCGGGTGTCAACTCGCGAAGCAATTGCGCGACAATCGCGACGTCGGCGGGACCAATCGGATCCTTGCGCACCTTCCCCGTTTGGTAGAACGGCAAATTCAGGAACCGTGCGTTTCGTCGATGCAGGCCCATCACCTCGAGCCCACTCACGGCCTCGGACTCGCGGATAAGACGTTTGATATCCTGCACCAATGGAATATCCACCGCGCCCGCGCGCTTGGCATCGAGGAACGCGCGCACCGTCCCGGCCAGCTCGCGAGACGCCGTGCCTTTCCCGACATGCTCGTCATCGAGTCGTTCCAGAAAGTCGATGTAGCGGCGGACGTCGTGATCGAACACGGCGATGTTCCCGCTCGTCATGTAGGCGACGGTGATGTCGTTCGCATTCTCGACGAACTTGCGGAGAATGCCACCCATCGAGATCACGTCGTCGTCCGGATGCGGGGAGAAGCAGATGACGCGCTGCCTGCGGGGCAACTTGCTCTTGCCGCGAATTTTGGACCCGAGTGCGTTAAACACCATCCCGTTGACGGCGCCCGGCGAGCCGTGACGCGACACCAGTGACGACAGCTGATGCTCGGAGTAGTCGTGCTCGGTGAGCTTCAGAATCGCCTTGCCGGTGCGTTTCGCTAACCACGTCACCGCGCGCAGTTCCAACGCGTCGGTCCAGGTGATTTCGTCCAGCAGCCACGGCGTGGCAATGCGCGACAACTCGGCCGCAGCCGATTCGTCGAGAAAAAAGGTCGTGTTGGGGTGACGTTGCAGAAAGGTCGCCGCCACGGCGCGATCGATCTCGCCTTCGACCGCCCGTCGCACGATGCCGGACTTATGTTCGCCCGTCGCAAGGATGGCAATTTCGCGCGCCGCCAGAATGGTGGCGATGCCCATGGTGATCGCCTCGCGCGGAACGTTGGCCTCACCAAAAAAATCCGCCGACGCATCACGACGGGTGACGCTGTCAAGGTGAATGAGCCGCGTGCGACTGGTGTCTCCGGACCCCGGCTCGTTGAAGCCGATGTGTCCGGTCTTACCGATGCCGAGCAGTTGGAAATCGATGCCACCGGCGGCGACAATGGCGGCTTCGTACGCGTGGCAGGACGCGTCGATCTGGTCGCGCGTCCACCTGCCGTCGGGGATGTGGACGTTGGCCGCATGGATGTCCACGTGCGAGAACAGGTTCTCCCACATGAATCGGTGATAGGAGTGAATGCTGTCCTGCGCCATCGGCCAGTATTCGTCCAGATTGAACGTGACGACGTCGCGGAACGACAGCCCGTCGTCGCGATGCAGGCGAATGAGTTCGCGATACACCCCGATGGGCGTCGACCCGGTGGCGAGACCGAGCACCACCGTCCGCCCGTCGGCGGCACGCGCGCGAATCAGCGCGGCAATGCGTCCGGCGACTGCACGAGCGAGTGCATCGTGTGATTCGACAACGACGGTACGAATGCGCTCGCGCGACGTGCTGTTGGAGCCGCCGTTGGCAAAATGAAGAGAAGACATGGTGGGGAATGTGCACAGGCCCGCGCCTCTGGACGAGGGCGCAGGCCTGTGAAACTGCGTTGGAACGACCGATAGCGGCGAGCGCGACTCCGCGTCACCGCCAAGGCACTATCTAGCTCCGCTAGGCGGAGAACGAACTCCCGCAGCCGCAGCCGCCAGTGGAACTCGGGTTCTTGAAGGTGAATCCCGACCCCTGCATCGACGTGACGTAGTCGATCACGGTGCCCGAGAGATACTGCGCCGAAAATGGGTCGACGAACACATTGAATCCGTCGTTGCCGACGACGAGATCGTCCTCCGCCATCTTGTCTTCGATGACGAGCCCGTACTTGAAACCGCTGCAACCGCCTGGCATCACCGAAACGCGCAGGCCCCCTTGCTCGGCGGTCACGCCTTCCGCTTCCATGAACTTGCGAACCTCGACGGCGGCGCCCGGCGTGATTGAAACGATCACCTCAGGTTGCTGCATCGTGCTCATGGCATCTCTCCTGAAATCGACCGGCACTGGGGAAACCCCGCCGATCTGTTTATACGCTGGTTCACCAGATCGCCGCAGACGCGGCGATCTGGTCGAACAGGTCGCGAATGGCTGTTAGAACAGTAGCGACTAGCTCGCTTCCCTTCAAGAACCCATCGGGACAGCTTAGTTCCTTCCAGCGGTACCTCGCCACGCGCCCACCACGGCATCGGCCAACCCGACTCTGACCGACCCAATCTTTCGGTTCTCCCTGGTTGGATTCACGCGGTTGGTGAGCAGAAGAACAAAAATTCCTTCCGTGGGATCCATCCACAGCGACGTACCTGTAAATCCGGTGTGTCCGAAGGCCGAGGCCGACATGCGCCCTCCGGCAGAATTGCCGCCCGTAGGCGTTTCCCATCCAAGGGCCCGTGGCGACACGTTGCTATTCTGGACGCGGGTGAAGGCAGCGACCGTCGCGGAATCGAGGACCCGGACGCCATCGAACGTGCCAAAGCCGAGGTACATGCGCGCAAAGCGCACCAAGTCGCGCCCGCTGGAGAACAAGCCCGCGTGACCCGAGACGCCTCCCAGCATGGCAGCGTTTTCATCATGCACCTCGCCTCGCAGATGCCGCTGTCGCCACGGATCGTTCTCTGTGGGTGCGATGTGTGCACGCCAACCGATCGGCGGAAGGTATCGGGTGTCGGTCATCCCAAGAGGGCCGAATACGTGCGCGGTGTCGTACTGCGCCAGCGGTTCCCCGCTGACGCGCTCGACCAGTGTCCCCAGCAGGATGAAGCCGATATCGCTGTACAGGAATCGAACACCGGGCACGGTGTCCGGCTCGGTGGCGAGGAGCTTCTGCATGGCGTCCGATGCCGATGTGGCCTCCTTGTACAAGGGCCGCCACGCCGGCAATCCGCCCGTATGCGTCAACAGATGGCGCACGGTGATCGTCGCCGCGCCGCGCGCGTTCCAATCCGGGAGATAGCGCACGACTGGAGCATCGAGTGCGACTTTACCCGCGTGCACCAGTTGCATGACGGCCGTTGTCGTGCCGATGACTTTGGTGAGCGATGCGAGATCCCACACGGTCTCGGCATTGGGACGCTGTACGTCGTCGGCGTCCAGTTGGCCCACACCCACTTCGGCAATCACTCCGCGCACGCTGCCAACGGCTGCGTATGCGCCAGGAAAGGCGCCGTCCGCGACGGCGCGACGCAAGACTGCGGTCATCGAATCGAGCACCGTGTTCGCGCGTTCGGCGCTCACCGCAGGGTCGCGCAACACGCGGGCTGCCGGCTCACTCGCGGCGTTTCGAACCAGCCCGTCGCCGCGCGCAAAATAGCCAGGAAGGGACACGGGAATACGACCACCAATGGCCGTGCGACCGAGCACCGCGCGCGCCGCAGCACGCTCCAGTGCTTCGCCACGTCCGTAGGTGACCAGGTAACTCGGGATCTGCGGCATTTGTCGAATCTGGTACGGATTACCACCCGCAACGACCACCAATCGACCCGTTTCGGCGAGCCCCGACACGAAGCGCGCGATCGACGCAGGAATGGCCAGGCGCCCCTCGCCTTCGAGCGTTCGCGTGTAGGTATACAGGATGATGCGTTCGGCGCGCGACGCGTCCATGGTCAATGAATCCAGCTCGCCTTGTCCCGATTTGGGGGAGAGGCGAGTGGTGCGCACGCGCGCGCTGTAGCGTCGAATCTCGTTGGTGAACCAGGTCCCCGCGAGCGGATCGTTGTCCGGAGCGAACGTGATGACATGCAGTGCGGCCGTGTGTGCGACGGGGAGCAGCGACGCACTATCGCGTAAGAGTGTGATCGCCCGTTCGGCAACCTGTAGCGCGAGGTGGCGATGCTCGGGCGACCCCACGGACTCGCGAAGGGTTTCCAGCGAGACGAGCGGGCGCGCAATGGCGCCGGTTCGGAGCTTGAGTTCGAGAATGCGACGGACGCTTTCGTCGATGCGCGCGGGCGCGATCCGCCCAGATTCAACCGCGCCGACCACCGCGTTGATGGCGCGGGTGACGTCTGGGGGCATGAGCAGCACATCGTCGCCGGCCTCAACCGATCGGATGCTGCTCTCCTCGATGCCGAAGCCCTTGGCGATCCCTTCCATCGTCATGGCGTCGGTCACCGTGAGACCGCGAAAACGCAGCGTATCACGAAGCAGACCCCGCATGATGCGCGTCGAGAGCGTCGCGGGCGTGCTGTCACCATAGGCGACCGGCAGCGCGATGTGCGCCGTCATCATACCGGCAGCGCCAGCGCGGATCGACGCGACAAAAGGCACCAACTCAATCTCGTCGAGTCGCTGACGCGGGACATTGATTACCGGTAAGCCGAGATGCGAATCGGTGTCGGTATCACCGTGTCCGGGAAAATGTTTGGCGGTGGCGGCGACTCCGGTACCTTGCAGGCCACGTATGAACGCGGCCGACAGCGCGGCAACACGCTGCGGATTTTCACCAAACGAACGCGTATTGATGACGGGATTGGACGGATTGTTGTTCACGTCCACCACCGGCGCGAACGCCATGTGGATACCGACGCCTCGCGATTCGAGTCCCGTGATACGTCCCATCGTCTCAGCGTATATTTCACTGTCGGCTGCGCCAATCGCCATATTGCTCGGCAGGACGGTGGCCGAGCCTGCGGAATACACCGATGTGACGAACACCCCGCCTTCGAGTCGCCCCAGCCCCGGTTCGACGTCGCTGGCCACCAACAGGGGAATGCGCGCCTGTCGTTGCAGACTGTTGACCTTGTCGGCGACCTCAATGGGCGAACCCAGTGACATGACCACTCCCCCGATCCCTTCTCGCTTCACTTGGTCGATAAGTTTGAGAAAGCCAGGTTCGCGGGCGTTTGTATAGTCTCCAAGAACCCAGACCATGATCATCTGGGCAACGCGCTCTCGTGGGGTCAGTGCGGACAGCGTGCTGTCGATCCATCGGCGGTGTGCCTGGGGCAGGGGCGTACCGGGTATGAGCGACAGTGCGCCAGGGGTTCCGGTGGGCGGCGCGTTGTGATGGGCCACGGTCCCAGCGCGTGCGCAGCCAAGCAACAGGGCTACCAGGGCAACCGGAATGGCTAGAGGGGCGCTGCAGGAGCGCAGGTAGGGAGGCACGACCATCGTATGTTGGCGGGAAAGCGGGACCGACGCGACAGTTCCGCGCGTCGGCAATATTCGGAGGAATGCGTGACGCATCTCAAGCGCGGTCTTGATCAAGAGCAGGTGCTTAAACTTGGCAGGAAAGTCAGGGTGATTCGATGCGCGATGCTGCTCGCGCTCGGCGTTGCTGCGGGTGCCTGCGCCTCGAACAATCCGCCGGACGATGGTCCCATGTCCGATGACGGAAGCGATGGTATGCCGTTTCGCGGCAATCGCAAGGTGCGGCTGGG
>JANLVM010000678.1:0-4136 GCA_031364015.1 Gemmatimonadaceae bacterium | reverse complement strand
ATGTCCGACGGGACAGCTCGTGACCTGCTGAACGCCGATCGCGACGAGACATGATTGTTTACGCAGAATCCAGTGCGGTGCTGGCGTGGTTGATGGGCGAGTCGAACGAACCGTTGGTGCGCGCTGCACTTGATGGCGCTGATCGTGTGGTGACCTCGTCGCTCACGGCACTGGAATGCGCGCGCGGGCTAACCCGCGCGAAGTTGACCGGACGTATCAGCACGATGCAAGAACTCGCCACGTTGCGCGTGTTGGATGACGCCGAGTCAACCTGGGATGTTCACGTGCTGACCGACCGCGTTGTTGCACGCGCGCGCGCGACGTTTCCGGTGGAGCCGGTGCGAACGCTTGATGCGCTGCATCTCGCGACGGCGTTAGTGCTGCAGGAAGCCACTGGGCCGCTGGCGATGTTGTCGTTTGACGAGCGAGTGCGCGCGAACGCCATCGCACTCGGGTTTGCCGTGCTGCCACCGCACACAACGACCTGACTCGACTACGGTTCGTGCTTATGCGCCGCGCCCGCAGTGGACGGTGCGCCAGGGTCGATGCTATCGCGCTTGAGTTCCGCCGCTGACGCTTCCGACGCGACGGTACCAGGGGGATTCACATACCAGTTCGGATCACCGCCGGCGGGAAGCACCTTACGGATCTTGAGCAGGGTGAACATGCCACCCATGTCGATGTACCCGTGAGGACCAGGTCCGCCTAACATGGGAATCGAACCGGCGGGGGTGGGCATCCCCATTTCGCTCATGCCGGTCATGCCGGCCTCTCCCATCGTCATGTAGCTCGGCAGCAGCGGCGACACCAACGCGTCAATGACGTCGGCTTTGACCCCAATGAGATTGGTGCCACTGTGCCCCATCTGGGTCATCACATGATGCGTCATGTGACAGTGAACGGCCCAGTCACCCGGATTGTCGGCGACGAACTCCACGGTGCGCGTGGTGCCGACCGGTACCAACACCGTCGCCACCGGCCACTGCCCATCCGGCGCGATATCACCGCCGTCGGTGGCCACGACACGCCATCGCAGTCCGTGCACGTGAATCGGATGATGACTCATGGCGCTGAGATTTCCGAAGCGAATGCGGACACGTTCACCGAGTTGCATTTGCAGCGCCTCGGTGCCGGGAAATGCCTTGCCATTAAACGTGAACACATTGAATTCGGTCATCTCGTTCGGATCGGGGCGTGACGAACCAACACGCACCAGCCACTCCGCCGACAACAGCACGAAATCGCGATCCGGGCGACGCACCGGATTGCGAGGATGCACGATGAACATGCCCATGAGTCCCAGTCCTTGCTGGACCATCTCGTCATGATGCGTGTGGTACATGAACGTGCCATGGTGCTGCAGCACGAACTCGTACTTGAAGGTGGCGTTCACCGGTATGGGCGGCTGACTCAGTCCGGACACACCGTCCATGCCGGCGGGCAACACGATGCCGTGCCAGTGTACGCTCGTTGGCGCCGGCAGATGGTTGGTGACATAGATGCGAACGCGATCACCCTGAACCGCTTCGATGGTCGGGCCCGGCGTGCTGCCGTTGTATCCCCAGCACTCGGAAAGCAATCCGGGTGCGAACTCGTGTTGGATGGGCGACGCTGTGAGGTGAAAGACCTTGACCCCATTGACCACGCGAAACGGCAGGGTGCTGCCATTGGGGGTGATCACCGGGGTGTAGTCGCGGCCCGGTTGACCGGGCGCGTCGCCACGCATCGCCGCCATCGACTGCTCGTTTCGCGGCACTGTCGGAATCGGCGCCTTCGGAGCCGGAGCCGGCATCGTGTGTGTGCCATGACCCTGCTGTTGTGCGGACAACGCTCCCGCGCCAAGTGCCGCGCTCCCGGTAATTACCAAAGCACTACGGCGCATCATCTCCCGTCGCGATAGTGTGGTGTGTTCGGGATCCGCATCGAAGGGTTCCGCAGGTGCACCGTGCTCGTCGATTGTCATGACCCCCTCCGTGCGGGCAGCATGCCACCCGTCGCTCGTTCAAGTTCAGCGCGAGCGGTCCAGTAGTCGCGCAGCGCGTTCAGGTACATGTGGGCCGCATCGACCTCCGCTTGTTTTGCTTGCAGCAGTGCGAAGATTGGTATCGCCATGGCGTTGACTTGCAGTTGAGACTCCTGCAGCACGCGCCGACGCGCCGGCAGCACCGCGGTTCGCAGTTGTTCGGCGCGTTTGCGCGCGCCTTCGAATCGGGCCAGGGCACGGCGTACCGACGCGTGAGCATCCACCACCAGCGCATCATGCTCCGCCACGCGCTGGTCCAGTGTCGCGCGGGCCCTCGCCACACCGGCGCGACCGCCGTCAAAAATCGGCAGCGGGATCGTCGCGGATGCGCCTGTAAACCGTCCGTCCGGCTCGCGCTCAACGAACGCGCCAATAGTGCCATCGGGCAGCAGGCGAAACCGATTGGCCAGTCCCACGGCCGAGAAAGCTGCTTTGGCGCTGGCGAGCGCGGATGCCACGTCCAGGCGTCGCGCCAACGCCAGCGAGTCAAGCGACGCGAGCGTCCATCGTTCGGCGGGCGGATCGGCGAGGCGGTCGGGAATGGTCCAGAGCGTATCGGAAACGCCCGCACCAAGCAGGCGACCGAGTTCCGCTTTTGACTCCGTCACCGTCACCTCGAATTCAGCGACGTTCGCGACGCTTTGCGCCGCCATCGCTTCTTCACTGGCGACCACAATCGCCGGCAGATTCCCGGCATCACGAATGGCCCGCGCGGCTCCTGCCGACGCGGCGGTTGCCGCCGCGACGGTCTGGGCGAGTTCGAGACTCTGTTGCGCGTGTTGCACGTTGAGGTACGCGCGCTGCACGTCAACGATCACACCAAAGACGGCGTCCGCGACGCGCTGCTCGACACTGCGCAGTTCCGCCGTGGCGATGCGCTGGCGAAGCGGGCGCTGAAGCGCCGATACAATCGCAAATCCCAACCCGACGTTGGAAACGCCCGACCCCGTGCCCGTGGGCGCGCCGACCAAAACATCCAGGATCGGGTTGGGGAGCCTGCTGGCTTGCCAGAGATCGGCAGACGCCACACCGACGTCGGCGAGCACCACGCGAACATGTGGACTGCGCAGCAGTGCCACGCGCACCGCCGAGTCGACGGCGAGCATCCCCACCGGTATCAGCGGGCGCGACGCCGAATCGACGGGCGCCCAGGGGGGCGGTGTCGCCCCACGCTCGGACAGCAACCGCTCGACCGGTCGCGTGCCCTGTCGCGCGGCGGGCGGAACGCAGGCGACGGCCAGCACGAGGACGCTCAGGCCGCAGCAAGTTTGACGACGCATAAAATGCATGGAAGGAAGAAGGGCAACGGGTATTGGGCTGTCAACTGCCGAGCGGTCAGGTGAGTGTCGCGCGGGCGCTTTACAGCCGGTCAACGATTACCTAGGCTTCAGGCAGGTCGAGGCTCACCCGAACGTCAGGATCTCCGTGTCATCCGGCAAGCAGTCGAGATCGTCTCTCCCGAAGTTGCAAGACACCGTGCGACTCTCCGCCGATGGCCTCGCCAAGGTGCTTGGTGATCTGGAGGCGCGCGTGCTGCGCGCCGTCTGGGCGATTGACCGACCGGCTACCGCCCGTGAGGTGCACGAGCGTGTGATCGATGAGCATGCGGTCTCACCGCTCACGACGATCACGGTGTTGAATCGCCTGGTCGGCAAGCGCGTGCTCAAGCGCGGCAAGTCGGGCGATCGGATTCATTTCGCCGCGCGTCTCGAGGAGGGGGACTTCATGTCGCACGTGTCGCGCCGCGTGGTAGAGGGGGTGCTCTCCTTCGATGCCGACGCGGTCGCCGCGTCTTTTGTCGATGTGCTCGCGGAACGCGATCCGGAGCAACTCGAAGTGCTGGCGCGCTTGATTCGCAAGCGCCTTCGCGAGCGTTCGGGCGGGTAACCACATGCGGCCAGCCGCCCGAGCCTCCCTGATTTCAGCGCCGCTGGTTCGCCGGGAGCAGCGGCACAGACGACACGTGCTGCTCGGTCTGGCCATGCTCCTCGTGCTCAGCATCAGCCCGGTGTTCGGCCATCATCTTGTTGGCGCGGCGTCGTGGCTTCCCGCCTCACTGCAGCATCTCGGTCCGTTCTGCCTGGTCGCCTTGCATCATCTGCTGGCGCCAGTG
>JANLVM010000657.1:0-17079 GCA_031364015.1 Gemmatimonadaceae bacterium | reverse complement strand
CTCGGTGATCGCTTCGCGATCACCATCGTCACGTACTTTGTTGGCCACGACGACGACATCGGTCACGCCGAGATCGCGTGCGAGCGAGACCACGTTGCGTGCGGTTTCCATCGAGCGATAGTAGGGCTCGAGTACGGCGATGATTCGCGACACATGACGTCCGGTGCCGCGGCTCAAGTGTTCCAGGCCGGCTTCCATGTCGACGATGACGTGCCGGTTACTGGTGTGGTTCGATGCAATCTCGCCAAGAAAACCACGCACCGACGCGTGGGCACTGCACAAGCATCCCGAGCCGGCGTGTCCGACCTTGCCCATGACCATCAGCCGCACGCCGTCGGGCCCTTTCACACCGAACTCGCCCACCAATGCCTCGGGATTGCCGGTGAAAAACTGTTTCACCGAGCCGTCTTCCATGGTGCGTCGTTCCATCAAGTTGCGCGGCAACGTGACGATTTCTTCGGCTTGCTCATGCGAAATGCCCAGCACACTGGCGAGGTTGGGATTGGTGTCAGCGTCAATGGCCAACACTTCACGAGTGCTGCTGCGCGCGAGTGCGCGTGCCAGTGTGCCCGCGATGGTGGTCTTGCCCGTGCCACCCTTTCCGGCGATTGCAATACGCATGTGATCCTCTGAAGTGTGACGTCAGTGTGTGTGTTTGTGGGCCCGGGCGTGACATTCGGCTGCGCCGCCTTCGCTCGAATGACAGTCGCAGTCGGGGTCGCTGCATTCTCCATGACCCTGGCTCAACATGGGAGCAAACTCCGCGGCGAAACGGCGCGCCGCTTCTCGTCGCCCAGACTCCGTGAGGCGATACTCTGCCGGTGCGTCGTCAACGCTCCCCATCTCGTCGAACATCACATCACCGCGCAACAATAACCGATTCAGCGTGCGTCGCACGAGGGACTCCTCGAGATTAATGAAACGCGTGATCGTGACAATCGTCGCCACACCACCAAAACCCTCGCCTTCGAACCAGTACAGCAGTTCGAGCAACTCGTCCTCGCGCGCAATCGCGTCACCCGCCTCGTCGTGGCTCATAGCAGCTTCTCGACCTCGTGAATGGCCTGCTCGACGGCACCGGACACCGCGGGGCTGAGTTCGAGCGACCACTCATCCACCACGTCCGGCTCGCACCCCACCAGGAAAATCTGCGCTGGCAACGGACCAAGCGCCTGTGCTACCTCCAGTGCCCGCGACGGCACCGTGGTGTGCATGTCGATCTCATGCGTGTTGCGCACGCCATCGACGACCAAAGTGTACACCGAACCGGGCGCGCCGCCACGGGTCGCGGCATCGATGATGATGAGCTTGTCGTACGGTGTCATGAGTTCCTGCGCCAGGCGAATGCCGCCGGTGCCAACGTCAAGCAACTCCACCGACTCGCTGGCCAGTCCGCGTTCGGCGAGCCGACGCAGCACGGCAACACCAAAGCCGTCGTCGCCCCGTAGCACATTGCCGAAGCCGGCGATGAGCGTGCGGGTCATCCCGGCGTGCCATCTGGCGACACCCGCTCGGTGCCTACGACCACTTGCACGATGCCCTCGCTCACGCGGATCGGGAGCACGGTCAAATATTCTTCACGCGCCGCGTCCGGCCGATCAAGTCGAGCACCGGTGCGCACGTCGTAGCGACACTGATGCCAGCTGCAAGTGAGTTCGGTGCCGCTGAGCGTACTGTAATCGAGCGGTAGCGGACTCTCACCGCACGCATTACGCACGGCGAAAAACTCGTCGCCCACGCGCACAATGAGCACATTGGCGCTATCAACCAGTGCGGATCGCAAGGTGCCAGGCGCAAACTCCGTCGCCGGACCCACGTCGCGATACACCGGACGGAACGCGCGCTTGAGCGACCCCACCGGCAAAAATGTCGACGACGCCGACACGGGGCGCGCACCCTTCCCATCGTGGATCTCCAGCTCCTGGAAGCCGAGCAGCCCTGCGGTGAGCGCTTCCTGAATGTCGCGCACCACGCCGGGATAGTTGGCATCGGTGGATGGAAGGCCGTGAATGCGAATGCTGACCACCCCGCCTAACACCTCGAGCAGCTCGATGTCGATGCCGTGGCCGTGCAGGTGACCGCGCACCGCGTCCAGTGCTTCCTCGGTGAGGGTACGCCGATCGACGGCCAGCAGGTTGTACGACATGAGCAGCAGTCGAATCGCCGGATCGCCGGTGAGGCGGTTAATGAATGCGTCGCCAGCCATCGATTGGATCGCACCCATGAGATGCGTCAACGCCGTGCGATGTACCGTGTCCACATTCTCCAGCAACTTCGTTGTCGCCTCGCCCACTTCCGGGTCGGGGTGTGCGGCGAGCCTGGCGATCAACGTCTCAACTTCCGCCAACAGGTCGTCGGATTGGGTGGCGGAGTCGGTGAGTACGGGTTCCGGTGTCATGATACAAACCGAGGGGCGACGGCGGAGATGGGAAAGGCTGGCCATCCGCCGCCCAGTGGGTGCACGGAGAGTTCGCGACCCGCCTGTTCATCAGTCGCGAAGTGCAGCGCCATTTGACGCACCTGAGCGTACGCATCGGCAACCGCCGGACTCATCTCGTCACCAAACGCATGTTCAAGTGGCTCCACTTCAATCACGATGGTTTCATCCGGAAGAGCCCCCATCCATTCGATTACCACCAGCGTGTTGTCAAGGAGAATGACACCAGTCACGGCGTCCACCACGCAACGTTGAATCAAGTCGTCTGACGGCAATACATGGTCCCAGCGATAGGCGCTGATCGTTCCGGGCGGGCGATTTTCACGCTCGATGGCCGTGATGAATATTGCCCGCGTAAAAGCATACGAGCGCGCCTCATCAAGAAACCACTGTGCCACGGCAACCGGCCCGTAACAGAGGTCCTCGACCATCAAGGACGGTGGCTGTGCCAGTGGCTCCAGCTCATCGCTCATCACGATGCCCAGCGAGTGATCCCGCAAGTTGCGGTATCCCACACCTCCGATGACAACGCGCGCGACGCTGGGCACTCGCTTAGTCGTCAAGTCCGCAGGCGCACGTATTCACCTCGCGCGTGATCATGCCGGCTTCCGACTGAATATGGGTGGTACATGGCATGCACGGATCGAAACTGCGAATGGCCCGCAGGATATCGATACCACGAAACTTCTCCGGGTCGGTCGACTCTTCCAGCAACGGCGTATTCATGACGGCTTCTTCATACGGACCTGGCTGCCCCCACTTGTCTGTCGGCGACGCGTTCCAGGTTGACGGAGTGACAATCTGATAGTTCGCAACGGCCCCGCGATCGAGCACGAGATGGTGCGTCAGATAGCCGCGACCGGCACCCCAGAAGCCCACGCCCATCTGTTCACCGCGCTTGGGCATCTCGAACTTGGTTGACGTTCTGGTATCGCCGTCCCTGAGGATCTCCATCGCGGCCATCCAGTTGTTCATCGCGATCATCGCCGTGTAGCCCACGCAGTACGCGCGCGACCGGTTCCGTTCGAACGCGTTCCACACGTCGGGCACATGCCACTCGATCTCGGTCTCCGGCAGCTTGCCACGCGGCAGTCGAATCTTGAGCGAATGACCGGTCGACTCAATGAACGGGTTGTCAGGCAGCTTCCGCGCAACGGCCGTGTTCCACATCCGTGCGTAGCAACCCGCCTCCATTCCGAGGCGATCCCATCGCGGTGCGGTATCCCAGGTGTACTTCTCCTTCCAGCTCTGCGCACCCGGTTTGGGCTTGGTGATCTTGTTCCACGGATGATACGGAGAGAGGGGCAGTCCGAGGGGATCGGTGGCAAAATGTTGTTGCTGCCCTCCGCCCGTCCATTCGTCGTAGTACGAGTGCTCGACAAACTCTTCGATCCCCATGTTGATCTTGGTGAGATCGGTCGTGACGAGTTTCCCGTCGACAATCGCGCCGGGAGTCGCCCAGCGGCGATTCCCCCATGCATCGGCATTGGCATACGTCGCGTCATACGCATCCGGATGATCGAAGATGCCCGTATCGATCATGTTCGCGCGGCGCGACCCAACCAGCTTGTACTTGGGGTCGGCCTCGTAGAAGAACTCGGTGATGTCGTCCCAGATCCCGGCGATCTTCTTGCCATAGTCAAAGAACTGACTCATGCGAACGTACATCTCATTCATCACGGTCAACGTGATCGTTGAGCTCATGCCACCGGGCACGATGGTTTGCGGATGCGGATACTTGCCGCAGATCAGCACATAGGCCTCGCGCGCCACACGCGTCATAGCGAGCGCCTCGAGGTACAGGCTACCACTCAGCGGATTGAGATCGACCATGAGGTCGTAGATGGTGCGGTAACCGTGCACGTCGGTATGACGCGCCGCCGTACTACGCGCCTTATCCAGCATCCCGGGATTGGTACCTTCCACAATCGCCGCTGAATAATCCGGTCCGGCCAGCAAATGCAGGTGCAACGGATGGTCATACAGGAATTCGAGCGCCAGCGCGAGGTTGCGAATGAGCACACCCAGCGGTGGCGGTTGACACCCGATCGCCATTTCGATCGCGAGCGCCGAGCAGGTCGAGTGCACGCCGCCACATACGCCACAGGCGCGACTGGTGATGTAGATCGCGTCGCGCGGGTCGCGTCCTATCATGATGACTTCATAGCCGCGGAACAGCGTCGCCACGGAACGCGCCTCCAAAACCTTACGTTCCTTGACGTCCGTCACGGTATGAAACGCCAACGCGCCCGCAACGCGGGTCACCGGATCATAGTCGACATCCTTGATATGGCCGTTCCGCTTGACCAACTCGAGCACTTTGTCATGATCCAGCTGCCGGGGCCCGGGTGGCACGGCTACAGCAGTCGTATACGGATTGGCCGCGCCGTCCTTGAGGAACGCTTTGCCTTGCGCGTCGAACTCGATGGGGAGGTTCTTGAAACACATGGGGTCAGCCGAGCTTGAAGGCGGAGGCGACGCGCCCGAGGTGGCGGTCGGCCGATTGGAGACCGGTGAGCAACTGCACCAGTGCGCCATTGATCGTGGTCAGTTTTTCCGGCAACGGCTTGGTGTGACCGGCAACGGCTTCGAGACCGTCAGCGATCGCCGCGATACTGCGCTTCGCCGCGACCAGTTGCCACGCAATGGCGATGAGATAGCCGGCGAGTGCCACCACAACGAGCGCCACGGTAATGAGCGTTAGCGTCAAAAGCATGGTGTCCTCAGTTCGTGCGTGAGATGAGAACCGTGGCGGCGGTATCGAGCTTTTGGGAGATTTCGCCAGCGACACCTACCATCGCGACACCTACCGCAATTGTGCTGTCGAGCGCCGGAATGTGTTGTGTGTTTCCGGCAATACCGGCTGCGGCCCTCAGCGCCTCGTCCGCGTACAGTCGAATAGACCGCGATGCAATAAAGGTGCGATGCAGCAGGTTGACCGAGAGTGGCACGAACACGACCAACGTCACGATGAGTCCAACCCACCAGATCGTGAATACGGCGGATGGCATGATCGGGTCGTTCACGTGACCTCCTGTTTGGATACGGCGGCAATGACGCCGCCGAGGTTGTCGTTCACGGCGATCAAACCGTCGCGAACGCTCGTGAGCGTGGTGTTCAACTGTGTGACCTGCGGGGCGATCATGCCGGTCTCCACTTCGATCGCGCGCACCCCCATGCGAATCTTGGAGAGATAACTGGCCTTCACGCCGTATCCCTTGTCCTCGCCACCAATCCGTTCGAGTTGTCCGGATATCTTGACGAGAAACAGTGCCAGTGCAATGAACAACGCCGACGCGGCAAGCACGGACAACAGTGTGAGCATCGTGAACGTATTCATCGTTGCCACCTCGGTCCGACGACACACGTCGGGCAGCCGGGGCATACCTCCGCGTGCGCCTTGATCGCGGCGGTCGCACCCAGCACGCCAACGGCCGAGTCGAGGATCTGCTTTGCCGCGGCGTTGGTCGTGGCCAGCTGTGACAGCTGAATGGTGTTGTTGGCGATGCGCTGCCCGACATTCCAGATCACCGCGACGCCACCCCGGATGTCGTAGGTCGTGCGCAGGATCAGCGTCAACAACGTGGCCACGACGAGCAGGACGACCACGAACACGACCAAGGAAATCGTCCAGATCGTCTGGACCGTTTCTGCAGATGGTGATTGTATGAGCACGTGTGGAGAACCTCGCAGTTAATGTGCGCCAGCGTGGGATTCGAGCGCTCCGGCGAGCGCTCCGCCGTTCAACTCGATATGCTGCACCGTTTCCAGCATCGTCGTCGCAACCTCGTTCGTGGTTTGCAGCGCCCATATCGGATTGGTGTTTTCGCGGATTCGCTCCGCCGCCCCGAGCGCGCGCAACGCTTCGACATAAATGCCGCGTGCCGTGCGCCAGATGACGATCAGCAGCGTGGCGGCAATGAGGATGACGGCCGTCGCGACCCCCATCCACAAACGCCACGCGCTCCAAAGTTCAGCATCACTCATTTTCCCTCCGAGACGCTGGTGTCGGTGTAGTCGCTGGGGCGTCCAGGCCGCGTGCCACCCCACAGCCACGCTTCCTCGCCCGCCCGCCGCCCAGGCTTGCGTGCTCCCCAGTGCTGCCACTTCTGATAGAACAGTTCCATGACCTTGAGCCCCGGCGTGGCGCCTGGCACATGGGCCCAGCCACTGGGCACTTCATTGTTCACATCCCACCGATGCTCGCGGTTTGCGTGTCGGTTGCTCAAGCGACGCAGTCGCCGAATTACTCCACCCACCGCGTGTGACATGGTTGTGGACACGATGCCGCCGGGGGGTGCCTTGTAGAACGGCGAGAACTTGTCGGGAAATCCCGGCATCGTGCAGGCAATACACACGCCGCCCGCTTCCATGCAGCCGCCCATGTGATTGATCGCTCCGCGCTTGACGATGTTGCAGTTCACCACGGGACCCCAACATCCGATCTCCACCAGACATTCGGGATCGCCGTACTCCTTCGCAAACACGCCTTCCTCGTAGTAGCCGGCACGGGTACAGCCGCGATGCACCGTGTCACCGTACAGCCACGCCGGTCGGCCGAGTTCGTCGAACGCGGGTAAGGGGCCAAGTCCCTGCAAGAACAGCAGGATTGCGAAGACCGTTTCGGTGAAGTTGTCGCCTTGCGGCGCACAGCCCGGAATGTTGATCACGGGAAGTCCGAACGCGCTGCGATAGTCCTTGCCCAAATGATCCATGACGCTCATCGCGTTTGTTGGATTCCCTTCGGCAGCTGGAATGCCGCCCCACGTGGCACAGGTGCCCATCGCAATCGTCGCCGCAGCCCCTGGCGCCAAACGCGTGAGCCACTCGGCGGTCGGAATCATGCGCGAACCCCCGCCTTCGGCTTCTCCACTCAAGACTTCTGATCCCATTGCCGACCAGTACCCACCCATGCGACTGGCGATGCGCTCATCCGGCACGGAGCCTTCAAAGACCACCACGTAGGGATCGCCAAGGGTTCCGTTGTACGCCCGCTTGAACGGTTCCATGAACTGGGCGCCGGCTTCAACGGACAGCACGGGATGATGCAGCAAGACCTTGGGCATCGCGGGGACCGTCCCCAGGAGCAGCCCCTCGATACCGGGATTGGTCGCACCCGCGACGGAGATCGTGCAACCGTCACAGCTCATTCCCGCCATCCAGAACACGTGAATGTTCTTGAGCGGGCCGAGCGGCAGACGTTGCCGCTGCTCCGTCGGCAATGACTCCGGGATGGATGGTTGTCCGCCGCGCAACTTTTCGCCGGACTCCTCAGCCGGCGTCTTTTCTGCGATCGCTGTTCCCATGATCGAGCGCTCCTCGGTGACAATGAAATTCTACGCCGACGTTCCAGGTCGAACCCCTCACTGTGCTCGTCTAACAGATTCTCGGTAGTGGATCGCCGACCAGCATGTCCAGCACGCGCGACCCGCCAATACCGGTGCGCAGCAACACCATCCCCTCGGGTTGGGGCAACACTTCACCAATCACAGCTGCGTCTGCGCCAAGCGAATGCCTCCGCAGGGCAGCCAGCGCATCGCCGGCTTGTTCCCTGGGAACGATCGCCACGAGCTTTCCCTCGTTGGCAATGTGCAGCGGCTCGAGACCAAGTATTTCGCAGGCGCCGCGCACCGGCAGTCGCACCGGGACGCGTTCTTCATCAATGCGAATTGCCAGTTTCGTTCGCGCCGCAATCTCGTTCAGGGCGCTCGCCACTCCACCGCGCGTGGGATCCTTGATGATTCGCGTGTCCGGTGCCGCGACCAGTAGTGCCGCCACCAGTTCGTGCAGCGGTGCGCTATCTGTTTCGATATCCGCATCCAGCTCAAGGGCTTCGCGCGCCAGCATGACGGCCATACCGTGATCACCGATGTATCCACTCAACAGCACCACATCGCCAGGCTGAATGCGATCCATGGACAGCCGCAGGTCGGCGGAGACGATGCCCACCCCACTCGTATTGATGAAGAGCTGATCGGCTTTGCCCCGGTGCACCACTTTGGTGTCGCCGGTAACAATTGGTACGCCGGCCGCCTTCGCAGCGTCGGCCATCGATGCGACGACGCGTCGCAGGATCGCCATGTCGAGACCTTCCTCGAGAATCAAACCGACAGACAGTCCAATGGGACGCGCGCCGGCGACGGCCAGATCGTTGATGGTCCCATGAACCGCAAGCTTTCCGATGTCGCCACCGGGAAAGAACAGTGGGCTCACCACATAGCTGTCGGTTGTAAACGCAATGCGTTCGGCGCCGACCACGTGCGTGAACACGGCGGAATCGGCGCTGCTATCGAGCAACGGATTCTGGAACGCCGGCACGAGCAGCCCCTCAATAAGCGCATGACTGGACTTGCCACCACTCCCGTGACTCAGCGTGATGTGCTCATCGCGCACGCGCGGCGCTCCATCGCGTACGACGCGAGCGCGCTCCATCCGTCCGAGTTGCGCCGACAGCGACGCTTCGATGCGTTTGGAGTCCATCATGACGTTTCCATGGATGACACGGACGCACCCTGCCGCATCAGCGAGTATCGTCCATAGTTGTAGTATGCGGCACACGCACCCTCGGGCGACACCATGCACGAGCCGATGGGCGTTTCCGGTGTGCACGCGGTACCGAACACCTTGCACTGCCACGGCTTGATCGCGCCCTTCAACACCTCGCCACACTGACACGCCTTGGGATCGGTGACGCGTACGTTGGGCACGGGAAAGCGCACTTCGGCATCGAACTGCGCGAACTCGGGGCGCAGCGCGAGCGCACTCTGCGAAATGAAGCCAAGGCCGCGCCACTCGAAGAATGGGCGCAACATCATGGTTTCCGCGAGAATTTCCATGGCGCGGCGATTGCCGCCCTCGCGCACCACACGCGCGTACTGATTCTCCACGCCAATCGAGTTGTTCACGAGCTGTCGCAAGATCATCACGATGGACTGCAGAATATCCGACGGTTCAAAACCGCTCACCACCAGCGGCAGGCCATAGTCACGCGGAACAAACGTGAACGGCGCCGTACCAATGATCGTGCTCACGTGCCCGGGGCCAATAAAGCCATGGAGCGACATCCCCGGCGAGTCGAGGATCGCCTTGATCGCCGGAATGATCGTCACATGATTGCAGAAAATCGAGAAATTCTTGAGCCCCTCGTCGCGCGCGCGCAGCAGTGTCGCCGCAGTCGAGGGCGCCGTCGTCTCAAAACCCACGGCAAAGAATACGACCTCCCGCTGTGGATTCTTGCGGGCGAGCGTCAATGCGTCGAGCGGCGAGTAAATGAACCGCACGTCGGCGCCGTCCGCCTTCGCGTCCAGCAGGCTACCCGTGCTGCTCGGCACCCGCATCATGTCGCCATAGGTGGCGAAAATGACGCCCGGTGTTTGCGCGATCGCGATCGCATCGTCAATGCGGCCCATCGGGATCACACACACCGGACAACCGGGGCCATGCACCAGTTCCACGTTGTCCGGTAGCAGATCTTGCAGCCCGTGCTTGTAGATAGCGTGGGTGTGTCCGCCGCACACTTCCATAAGCTTGACGCGCCGACCCTGCGCCAAGCGGGCGATCTCGGCGCTCAAGCGGGCAATGCCGCCCGGTTCGCGAAACTCGTCGACGAAACGCATCAGGAATACTCCGGCGTATCGCGGGCCATCGCGTCCTGCACCAGATCCAGCAGCACGTGCCACAGGGTGGCGTGTCCCTCCTGAATACGCGGCACGAACTCGCGTCGCGCTACGAAGCAGGCATCGACCGTGCCACTGCGCGCCACGTCGCCCCCATCGTAGCCCGTGAACGCCACCGTCAGCATCCCGCGTCGGCGGGCCTCGGCGAACGCGGCGAGGACGTTTTCAGAGTTACCGCTGGTCGAGAATCCCAGCGCGATATCGGAGCGTGCACCGAGAGCGCCAATCTGCCGAGCAAACACGCTGGCCAGTCCTACGTCATTCGTGATGGCGCTCATCGTCGCGCTATCCGACGGAAGTGACAACGCCGGCAGCGCACGCCAGTAGGCCTGCGGGGGACACAGACAGTCTGCCGCTGCGTCATCCGCGTCGGTGGCGCTGCCTCCATTGCCGAAGGCGAGCAGCTTTCCGCCTTGCGCAAAACGTACGGCCATCAACTGAGCCACGTGCACAAGCTGCTCGTCGTATTCTGACAACAGCTCCGCCCGAAGCTCGATGACATCCGCGCACTTGGCCAGCGTGGAACGGCGCACCGTTTCGAGCAACGCCGCAGCAGACTCGGCGCCACTCGCCACCGGCGCGTACAGAAACGGATACAGGTCGCGAGCGTAGTCGCGATCGGCACTCATGGCGTCACCCGTTCTATAGCGAAGCCAAGCTGGACCAGGAGGTCGTCGCCAACGACGGCATCCACCAGATCCAAAGCCACGGTCGACGTTCCGTCGGCGAAACGTACTGTCGCCGTGCGCGTACGCGTGTCGATGTCGAGTACCCGCCCGACGACGGCGTCATCACCACACAAGTGGCAATGGTCGTCGTTCGCATCGCAGCCGGGTGCGCCCTGCGGTGTCGTCACGCGTGTACCGTCCGATGATCGAAAAACACGTGGACCAGCTCCCAGAGCACGTGGTACAGCATCTCCTGGGTCTCCTGAACGATGCATTGGTCGGCGGAGGGCACCGTAAAGAGATGGTCGGCCGGTAGCGCGCTCACCGACGCATCGCGATCGGCCACTCCCGTGAGGGCGATCGTCAGCATGCCCTGCTCGCGCGCACGCGTCAGCAATTCGCGCGCGCGCACGCCACCCTCGTCGGCGCAAAGCAACAGGAAGAGATCTCCCGGCATGCCCAACGTCGAAAGGGCGTGTAAGGCAGCGCCGCTCTGAATGTCCGGGAGTGGAATTGCCGGCAATGCGCGCTTACCCACCACTACCGGATGGATGAATTCCACCACGACGTGGGCCATGTCGCTGCGCTGTGCGTCGTCGCCACTCACCAGCAATCGTCCACCACGCTGGAAACGATCGGCCATTCCACGACAGGTCACCGCAATTGCCTCAGCGTGCTCGGCGAAAAAACGTTCGGCGACAGCGTTCGTCGCCGCGACACGCGCCGCGGCGAGCCCTTGGGGCACACCACGCTGAATGTCAGAAGGCGCCACGGCCACGGTCGTCATTCGATATCACTCTGCTCGATGAGCAGCAATTCTTCCGCAAAGTCTGATCCGAGTTGCTCAAGAAACTGGATGGTGCGCCGCGCCTCTTCCTCGTCGATCTTGCTCAAGGCAAACCCCACATGGATCAACACCCAGTCACCGATCTCGAGTCCGTCCGGGACCAGCAACCCGACGTTAATGGCACGACGCACGCCTGAGATTTCGGCTTTCGCGAGATGATGCGTGGGCTCGAGGAACTCCATGATCTGCCCGGGAACGCCTAGGCACATAAGTCCTCCCCGAGAGAGCACGCGGCCACATGGGCCTGACCGAGGGCAAGTCCACCGTCGTTGCAGGGGACCAGCCGAGGGAGCAGCACGTGAAACCGACGGTCCACCAGCGCCGCGTGTGTGCTTTCCGTAAGTCGTTTGTTCATGAACACCCCACCGGTAAGTACGACTGTCGCAAGGCCGGTTTCCTCGCGAATCCGCTCACAACCAAGCACCACCATGTCGCGCAGCGCGGTGTGAAACGCGGAGGCTATCGCTGAACGGTGGCGCCCCCGCTCGAGATCCGCCAGCACGCCGCGAATGATTGGCGACGGATCGATCGTCCAAGGGGCGCCACGACCGATTGTCAGCAAATAGCCATGCTCGACGGCGGTTGAGGCGACCGATTCAAGCGCCATCGCCGCTTCTCCCTCGAAGTCCGCGACGTGGCACAGATCGAGGAGCGATGCCACCGCGTCGAACAGACGGCCAACACTTGACGTTCGGTGCTGAGGATTTTCCCGGCTCACGAGCTGATGAACCAGACGCCACTCCTGCTCGGCAACCGTGGCCGGTCGGCGTTGTCGGATGCGCGTGGCGTCGATGCCGGCGCCGGCCATGTGCGCCGCCGCTGACCGCCAGGGCCGCCGTGCGACCGCGTCACCTCCGGGCAACGGCACGTAACGCAGATGGCCTGCCCGCACGAAGCGTGCGCCGTCAACCACCAGAAACTCGCCGCCCCACGTTGCACCGTCAGATCCAAGCCCTGCGCCGTCGAATGCGACACCAATGACGGGTTCGCGCAGGCTATACTCGGCCGCGCACGCGGCGACATGCGCGTGATGATGCTGCACGGCGATCCGACGCGTGATGCCGTACTCGGATGCGACCGACTCGACCATGCGCGTCGACCCATAGTCCGGATGCAGGTCGTGCGCAATGATCTCCGCCTGCGCGCCCGCCATCGCCGCTGTGTTGGCGATCGCCAAACGAAACGCGTCACGCGTTGCCGCGCTATCCATATCGCCCACGTGCGCGGAGAGGTATGCCCGCGCGCCACGCATGATGCACACCGTATTCTTCTGGTGGCCGCCAACCGCGAGTATCGGGACGCGCGTGGCAAACGGCATGGCGATCGCCTGCGGGACATAACCGCGCGAACGCCGTACTTGTCGAAACTCTCCGGCCAGCACCCGCACGACACTGTCATCACACCGAGTCGCGATCGTGCGATCATGCGTGAGCAACACGTCTGCCACATCACCAAGCGCTTCGTGCGCGCTCGTATCATCGATGACGACGGGCTCACCGCGACGATTCCCACTGGTCATAACCAACGGGCCGTCGACGGCGGCCAGCAGGAGATGGTGCAATGGCGTTGATGGCAGCATCACGCCGAGACTGGCGTTCCCAGACGCAACATTGTCGGCGATGGGCGTCGCGGCGCGGCGCGCCAGCAACACGACTGGTCGCGCCGATGACATCAGCGCAGCGCGTTCGACTGGCGACACCTCACACAGCGCTTCGGCGGCGCTCGCATCGCGCACCATAATGGCAAACGGCTTGACCGGACGGTGCTTGCGAAGCCGCAAGCGGTCCACCACGCGCGCGTCGGTTGCGTCGCACGCGAGGTGGAAACCACCCAGCGCCTTGAGCGCCACGATACCGCCGCCGCGCAGGACCGCAATCGCCCGAGCGAGCGCATCGGGTCGTCGACCGCCCGCGACCGTCTGCGCATCTCCCTCGCCTGCCAGCGCGCGCGCCACAAGCGTCGGACCACACTCGGGACAGGCGATTGTTTCGGCGTGAAAGCGACGGTCACGCGGGTCGTGATACTCTCGCTCGCAGTGTGCACAGAGGGGGAAGTCTCCCATCGTCGTGCGCTCACGATCATAGGGTGCTTCACGCAGGATCGTGAATCGCGGGCCGCACTCGGTACAATTAATGAACGGATAGCCGTGTCGGCGATCGTTCGCGTCCCACAACTCCGTGAGACACGCATCGCACGTTGCGACGTCGGGCGGAATCACGACCCCCGACGCGCGCATTGCATCACGGCCTGTTGCGTCCGAGTCATCGGCACGCGAAAGACTCGGCGCAATTCGAAATGTGTCGCACGACGTGGGCGTTGCCGACGTGATTCGTACCGAGGAAATTGCCGACAACGCTGGTGGCGCGCTGGTGAGGGCGACACAGAACGCGTCGACACCCGACTCCTCTCCCTCAACATCGATGATCACGCGGCTCGCCTCGTTGCGCACGAATCCGCGCAGGTCACCTGCCGCAGCAAGCCGATGGACGTAGGGACGAAACCCCACGCCCTGCACCGTGCCCTCGACTTCGATGACCCTGCGTTCGAGCATGCGTGTCGACCGGAAGCAGTGCGGTTGCGCGGCCCATTGTCGGACAATGGGAGCCATAGCCTATGCATCCCTTAAGTGACACTACCGCAGCACACCAATCGGAGCAAACTCGCTTCGGCCAACCGAAGCGTCGTCCGCGTGTTCAGTCGATTTCGTTCAGGAGTTGCCGGAGCCGCCGGAGTAGCTTCTCGCCTGACGGCGTCAGCGAGTACACCATATATGGTCGTTCGGCATCGAACTGCTTTCTGTCCAGCAAATGTGCCGCTTCAAGGGCCCGAAGCGTCTCCGACAGCGTCGAGCTGCTGATTCCCGGGAGCACGTCCGCAATGTCATGGTAGCGAACTCGACCGCGACCATGAATGGCGTTCATCACGACCAGCGAATAGCGGCGCCGGATGATGCGCATGAGATCGTCTACGCCGCAGTAACAGGTGGACGCGTTCGCATCACCGGGTTCGGCACACCCGCACGGTGGGATGTCTCGTGCCGACACGACGGGAGATCGGTCCGCCACACCACACTCCGGCTGTTTCGATAGTGAAGGCGCGAGCGACACCCGGACGCATTCTGGACGTTTCGACAACGTCGCGCTGCGTGATGGAGGCCGCAAGTCCCGCGCACCCTTCCCCGTGGCTGGCCACCGCGTCACTGTGGGGCGATGTCGCAGTGGTCCGAACCTCGCGGTCTCAGGCGTGTCCCACGTTGTGCGCGCCGACTCATCAGCACCCTGGGGGCTCTGCTCGTCGCCGCCTGTGCAGCTGATCGATCCGGGCGCGATGCGCGCTCACTCGTGGCGGCGCTGGAGAGCGATCCGGGGCACCTCAATCCGGCCATCACCACGAACGGCGGAATCCATACCGCATCCGGACTGCTGTACGATGGACTGATTGCGCTCGACAGCACGCTGTCGCCGGTTCCGGCGCTTGCCGAGCGATGGGAAGTCCTCGACGGCGGTGCCCGCTATCGGTTTCATCTACGCCGGGGCGTCCGCTGGCACGATGGGAAGGCGTTCACGGCCGCGGATGTAAAGTTCACGTTCGACAGCCTGCTCCTGCGCTTTCATGCGCGCACCCGCGCATCGATGTCACCGGCGCTGTTGAGCGTGGACGCGCCGGACGACTCGACGGTCGAGTTCCGCTTTCGGCGACCTTACGCCCCTTTGCTTCAGCAGCTCGACGTTGTGGAAGCACCGATGCTGCCGCGGCATCTATACGCGGGCAGCGATCCACTGCGAAACAGCGCGAACATTGCGCCGGTTGGCACCGGGCCCTATCGCTTCGTTGCGTACGACGTCAACAACGAGATTCGGTATACCGCAAATTCGGACTACTTTGGCGGCGTTCCCGCTATCCGTGACGTGATCCTCCGCGTCATTCCCGATGCCGCGACGCGGGTTATCGCGCTCGAGGCTGGGGAGATCGATTGGCTGTACGCGGTGCCCGGTCCAGACCGGGAGCGATTGCGCCGAGATAAGCGAGTTCGTCTTGTCAAGGCGTCGGAAAGCCCCGGCGGCAGCAATTGCATTACCACGGTCGGGTTCAATCTCGATCGACCGTGGTTTCGCGACGTCCGCGTTCGACGTGCGATCGCGCATGCGGTAAATCGCGAACAGTTCGTCGAACGGGTGTTGTTCGGTGACGGACGCGCGGCAGACGCCCCGATCTCTTCGCGCATTCGTTTCGCGTACCGGTCGGATTTGCCGATCCCGGCGTTCGATACACGTCGTGCCAATGCGTTGCTCGACGACGCCGGTTGGCGCCGTGTTGGCGACGCGGTGCGTACGGCCCGTGGTGTTCCGGGCATCGCCGAGGGTTCGCTCTTTGCGATTGATTTCAAGGTGCTGCCAGGCCAGACCACCTACGGTGAGCTGCTTCGCGCACAGCTTCGAGAGGTGGGCATTGATCTGCGCGTGGTGGCGCTTGAAACCGTCGTCTTTGCGCATACGGTGTTCACGGAGCGCGACTTTGATACGGCGATTGCGGCGTACTGTAACGGCACCGATCCCGAGATCGGCGTGCGTCGCCAATATGTCTCCGCAAGTATTGCCCCTGTGCCGTTCTCCAACATGGCGGGCTATCGCAATCCCGTCATGGACAGTCTGTTCGACGCGGCCAGCGCCGCGCTGGTGGTCGAGGAACGGCGTCGCCTGTACGGCGAAATCCAGTCACTGGCGGTGCGCGATCAACCGTACGTGTGGCTGGTAGAAACGCTTGGAACGCGCGCCTATTCCGCGCGATGTCGCGGATTCGGCAACTCGTCGCACTTCGCCGCTACGGCGATCTGTACCCGATGATCCCTCGGGTGGTCGTTCGGCGCCTGATCGAAATCGTACCCACCGTGATCGGAATCCTGCTCATCGGCTTTCTGCTCATTCATCTGGCACCAGGTGATCCTGTGACCGCGCTGGCCGGTGCGGATGGTGACGCTGAGTACTACACGTTCATGCGGCAGCGGTTTGGTTTGGATCAGTCGCTGCCTCGACAGTTTGCGACGTGGATGCAACGCGTCGCTGCGGGTGACCTTGGCACGTCATACGTGTATGGACGCAGCGCAGCGGGGGTCATTGCCGAACGCGTACCCGCGACATTGTTGCTCACGGGGACCGCGCTGCTGTTGGCAATCGTGGGCGCTATTCCCCTTGGCGCGTTTGCCGCGCAGCGTTCGCATACCACGCGCGACATCGGCATCAGTGGCGCAGCACTCACGCTGTACTCCGCACCGGTATTCTGGATCGGTCAACTCGCCATTCTGATCGTCGCCCTTCGACTGGGACTCCTCCCCGTGCAGGGTATGACGACGGCCGGTTCGACTGCGACCGGGCTGGCTCATGCCGTGGATGTAGGACGTCATCTCATCCTACCGGCGCTGGTACTGGCGTCGCACGAGATGGCCGTACTCGT
>JANLVM010000655.1:0-8703 GCA_031364015.1 Gemmatimonadaceae bacterium | reverse complement strand
GCCAAGGGCGGCGCGGTGCTTGGTGGTGCGGCGGCGTATGCGCCGCTGCGTGTTAGTGCGACGGGCGCTGCCGAAGGCAAAGCGACCCTGCGCCTCGCCCTTCCAGACAGCGGGAGCTTCTACGTGAATATTCACGAATCGGCGACGAACATGAGCAAGATCGTGGCCTGTGGTGATCTGCTGCAGGAGGAGTAGCGCGTGCGGGATTAAGGAGCCCTTCGATGACGCTCGCCGGCATGACGCGCGCGCGGCATACGGAGAGGGGTTGCACTTGGTGGGCGGCGTCGCGGGCCTGCTTACCTGCGCGCGGCGAACAGCGCGTTCGCTTCGGGCGATGTAAGCTGATTGCGCAGTGTCTCGTAGGTTCCAACTCCCAGGAGTTCTACGGCCGACTGGCGAATGTGCGCCATCACAGATCGCGCGAGGCCAGGCCCGACGCTCACGCGCGCCACACCCAATGCGCGCAGCTCGGCAATCGTTGGCGAACCGGGTCCAGCGATCACATTAAGTGGTGCGCCCACTTCGGAGACCAGGCGGCGAATGGTGTCGGCGTTGGACACCAGCGGGACGAACACGCCGTCCGCGCCCGCAGCCGTATATGCCTTCGCCCGACGCACCGTCTCAGCGAAGCACTCGTCCTCCGTACCGACTTTCTTGAGGTACGTGTCGATACGAGCGTTGATGAACACGTCCACACCGGCCGACTGCGCGGCGGCACGAGCAGCCGTGAGCCGTTCGGCCTGCACCGCAGTCTCGAGTAGCGCCGCTCCGTCACGGCCCGGTGAGTCCTCGAAGTTGACACCGACCGCGCCAGCCGAAATCACGCCGCGCACGGTCGCCGCAACGTCGTCGGGAGTGCCCGCACCATAGCCACCTTCGACGTCGGCACTCACCGGCACTCGCACGCTCTGAACGATACGACGCACGGCTTCAAGCATCGCGTCCCGGGTGAGCCCGTGACCGTCGGGATAGCCGAGCGCCCAGGATACCCCGGCACTGGTCGTGGCGATGGCGTGCGCACCGGCTGCTTCAACGAGTCGGGCACTCATGGCATCCCACGCATTCGGAAGCACCAGAATGTTCTCGTTACCGGGAGCATGAAGGGCACGGAACTGGGCGGCGAGCTCGTGTTGAGACATGGGTGGCACTCGAGTTGTAGAGATTGAGCGAGGCGAATGGACCGAGAGGATAATGACGCACGACGTTGAGGCGCGCTTTGGCGCCAGCGACGAATCGCTCGACAATTCGCTATTGACAGGCGGGTAGGTCGTCGGCAATGTTAACGTATGAATGGACCGGTCGGTCTAGCACCAGTAGCGCCCCTGCACGCGACCAAGCAACGACTCGTCGAAACCGGACTGCGTCTCATGCTCGAGCGCGGCTACCACGCGACCGGCGTGCAGGACATCCTCAGTACGGCGGCAGTACCTCGCGGGTCGTTCTATCACCACTTCTCGACCAAGGAGGATTTCGCGCTGCAACTGATCGATGCCTATGCGGCGGGCGTGCATCGGCAGATGGAGACGACGCTTCACGATACCCGTCTCCCCCCGCTCGAGCGGGTACGCGCGTTCTTCGCGGGCGTAAGCGAGGCGTACCGGAGCGAGGGCTATTTGGGGTGCTTTCTCGGCGCTCTTGGACAGGAGCTGGCCGGCGCCGGCGAGCCGTTCCGACGCAAGATCGAGGGATGTTTGGCGTTTATCACAGATGGCCTCGCGGCCTGTTTCGAGGAGGCCCGCACGCGTGGCGACCTTTCCCAGGATGCGAACGCGGTACAAATGGCAGAGGTGCTGGTGGACACCTGGGAGGGCGCTGCTCTCAGGTCGCGTCTGGCGCGCACCGCACGCCCACTGGAAGGCGTGGTCGATTTTTACTTGAGTGCGATGATGTTGCACTGAATCAATTGTTTTAGGAAAACTCTAGACCGATCGATCGGTTTATGGTCACGCAGTAATCCTGATTTCCTTTCGACGCGGAGAAGACGATGCGATTCATTCTTTCGACGACTGCTCTTGTTCTGGCAACTGTTTCCGTCACGGCGGCCGCGCAGTCGACGGCTAAAGCGACGCACGCGAAAAGTGCCCACAAGTCCACCGACCAGGCCCTCATCGCCAACGCACTAAGCGCGGCGCCCGCGTCCGTCGCAGCAGGAGCGACGGTGGCGGGACACGATGGCCGAATACTTCGCAAAGGAACGACCGACTGGGTGTGCATGCCCGACATGCCGGACGTGCCGAACAACTCGCCCATGTGTCTCGATGCACCGTGGCGCGCGTTCATCGACGCGTTGATGAACAAGAAGACGCCCACGGTGACGCAGATCGGATTCGGATACATGCTGCAGCGCGACATGCCCGTCAGTAACACCGATCCGTTCGCCACGGCTCCGACGTCCAGTAACCAGTGGATTCAGGATAGTGGGCCGCATGTGATGATCCTGCTGCCCGACCAACGGATGATGGAGACCATGTCCACCGATCCGAAATCGGGTGGGCCGTTCGTGATGTGGAAGGGGACGCCCTACGCGCACGTCATGGTGCCGGCCGTTCCGGTACGCAAGTAAACTGGCGTGGACCCGGTGAAGACGCGCTCTACCGTTGCTTTACCGGTAAGCTACCGGTAAAGTTACGGTATTCTCCATGTTTGATGTTTGGTGGAATTTTTCTGGAGGAGTCATGTCGACACTGCGCCTGGAAGCCGAGTTACGAGATGCGCCAAGCATTCAGCGTGTGGTGCGCCTGCAAGCTGTGCTTGGAGCTGGCAACGCCGAGTTATTGCGCAATGCCCTCGACCTCCTGGATTGGTGTGTGAGCCAGGTGCGCCTCGGTCGTCAGATCGCGAGCGTGTCGGAGACTGGTGTGACACGCGAGTTCACGATGCCTATCCTTGAACGCGCTCGCGAACAGAACCGCATTATGGTCAGTGCCAGCGCATTTTCGCAGATCACGCATCTGCTCGACAACCCGCCAGAGCCTACCGCCGCGTTGCGCGTGTTGATGGCGACGGCGTCGCCGGTGGGCGCGCGGAAACAGAAAACCTCGAAGCGCGGGTCACGCAAACCGCGTTGAGCCCGTGTTGATCCGTGGAATTAACGACGACGATGGCAAGGGCGGGTTCTCCTGTGGAGTGCCCGCCCTTGACCACTATCTGGCCAGTCGCGCGTGGACCAATGCGTTGATCGGCATCTCCCGCACCTACGTGCTGGTCGATCACGCCGCGTCTACCGACGTCATGGGCTTTTACACACTTTCCGCAAGAAGCATCGAATCGAGCATGCTCACGGGGGTGTACGCCAAGCGGCTTCCGAAGTATCCGGTACCAGTCTTGTACATCGGAATGTTTGGCGTGTCGGTCCGAGTCCAGCGTCGAGGACTGGGCGTGGTGTTGATGCGTGACGCGCTGAACCGATGCCTTGCCGCGTCGGAGGAGATTGGCGCGATGGGCATCTATCTGGACTCGCTGGACGCAAAGAGCACAGCCTTCTACGACGCGTTGGGGTTTGAGGCGGTCGGTGCAGTCGGTGAACCGCAGCCGATGTTTCTTTCAATGGCGACGCTGCGGCAGGCAGGGTGATGAGCGTCGCGCCATCTTCACGGATATTTTGTCATGAAAACTGAACAACGGAAAATGACTCGTTGGACTCTCGCAGCGTTGGCGTTGTTGAGTGGATCTGTGATTGCGCCCGCAGTGGCTGTGGCGCAGGAGACGGTGGCCTCGCTGCAGTCGCGCATCGAAGCATCGCAAGTCGGCGCAACGACGGCGTTGGATTCGCTCACGCTGACCGACCTCATGAAGCGATTCGGTGTGCCGGGAGTGAGCATCGCCGTCATCAAGGATTTCCGCGTACACTGGGCGAAGGGTTACGGCGTGGCCGATGTCGCGAGCGGCAGGCCGGTCGAGATCGATACACGCTTTCAGGCCGCTTCCATCAGCAAGCCCGTAACCGCCATGGCGGCAATGCGCTTGGTGCAGGAGAAAAAGCTCGGACTCGATACGGACATCAACGCCATACTCAAGTCGTGGCGTGTGCCGGTATCGGACTTCACGCGCGAGCAGCCGGTCACGCCGCGCTCCCTCATGAGCCACACGTCCGGTGCAAACGACGGCTTCGGTTTTCCGGGATATGCGCCGGACGCACCGCTACCCTCGGTGGTGCAGATCCTCAACGGCGAGCCGCCGTCGAACGTCGGCAAGGTGCTGTTCGCGCGGCCGCCGTTCCAGCGAGTCAAGTATTCAGGCGGCGGCGTCACTATCATGCAACTCGCTCTGACGGAGCTTACCGGCAAGCCGTTCGCCGAGCTGATGAGCGCGACCGTACTGCGTCCGTTGGGAATGACGCAGAGTTCGTTCGAGCAGCCGCCCGCGCGCGACGCGGCTTCGAAAATGGCGTGGGCGCATGATCGTGAGGGTCGCTCTCGCGGCGCGCCGTGGCATGTGTACCCGGAACAGGCTGCGGCCGGACTATGGACCACCCCGACAGATCTCGCGACATTCGTCATCGAGGTGCAGAACGCCGTTGCAGGACCGCGAGGCAGAGTGTTGGATCAAATGTCCGCGCGTGAAATGGTGACGCCGGTTGGCGTCGGAGCATATGCGGTGGGCCTGAGCATCAGCATGCGCGGCGAGGGGTGGTACTTCGGGCACGGCGGATCGAACTGGGGCTTCATGGCCGACATCCTCGGCCATGTGCGCAAGGGTTATGGCGTTGTCGTCATGACGAACGGTGACAACGGCAATGTGTTGATCCGACAGATCGAGGCGCGCATCGCTGCTGTCTACGCGTGGGACATGCTGGACAAGCCGCTGCCGCGATAGCGCTCGCTCGATGCGCGTCCTTGGATCGTCACCTCGGCCATCGTTCTCGTAAAGCCCGCGTACTACAGCCTGCGGGATGTCCTGTCGCGACCCTGACGACCGACAGTCGACACTCGGGGCGTCAGGGCGATCAGAGTTGCCCCATGCGTGGACCCCATTGCCCGACGAGCGTTTGATATGCCGGGTCGTCGTATCGCGACGGTAGAAACCACCGTGCATAGTCGGGAAGGGTTTGCTCAGCGACGTGGAGCGACAATAACTCGCCACATGCGTGCGCGGACATCAACCCCATCCCCGAGAGCGCGCCGACGACATAGGTCCCTTCAACCGGCAACGGCCCCACGAGTGGACGATTCTCCGGCGTTTTGCAATAGTAGCCGCCGTCAGTCACGGCATGTGACCGCATCGCGTCCACGTACGGCGCGAGGGCCGGAATCATGCGCGCGCAGCCGCGCAGCACGAGGTCTGCGTATTTCGGATTGAAAGTCGGGGGCCACACATACGGACGCGCTTCGCTCTCGTAGGTCCATATGAGATACAACTCGTCGCCATGCGTGAGGTCCACCGGACGCACATGCACCCCCCCGGGCAGCGCTTCGCCGTCCAATGTCATCGGGTCCGTCCAAATCACGAACGGCGCGTCACGTGGCACCACCGCGTGCGTATCGCGAATGCGCACTTTCGAATGCAGCTCGTGGACCAGCGGAAGCTCGAGACCGAGCATGCGTCCAACGTCGTGCAACGCAGGACCGGCGGCAGCGACGAACTTCTCGGTGGCAATGACGTCACCCGACGCGAGACGGACCTCGTGCACGCGGCCTGCGGTCGTCCCAACGCCGACGACGCGGTCGCGCACCATCCGCGCGCCGGACGCCATCGCGCGCTTGAGTAGCCACGATCCGAATGCCACTCCATTGAATGTTCCAGCGCGCCGGATGTGCAGCGCCGCGACGGTGTCGCTCGCGAGGTAGGGGAAGGACCGACGTGCCTCATCGCCCAGCAACAAGTCGGCACCAATCGGTCGATCGGCAAATCCCTCTGCTGCATGCGGGGAATAGCGCGCACCACCGGGATGGATGCGCAGTGGCCCCATGCCGAATGACGAGACCTGCTGCGCCGTCTCCTTCAACACGGCAATCTGCGCTTCGTCGGCGGTGGCGAAGAGATATCCGCGTCGGTTCATGCGAAAGCAGTTATCGCATTCGGCCGCGGACTGTTCCATGAGATCAATGCTTCTCGATACGAGTCGCAGCATCGTATCGTCGGGGCCAGGCCACCAGTTGCGATAGCCCTGCGTTCCCTTGTCGCTGGTGAGCGTGAGTGGTTCACGTTCGTCGACGATCATTACGCGTCCCACGGACTGGCGCGTGGCCAGATGATAGGCGGCAGCGGCACCGGCGACGCCCGCCCCGCAAATGACGACATCGGCCGTGGTTCTCATAGCACGCAAACATAGAGACCCTTCAAGGGTCTCGCCACGCGGCCCTTCCGCACGTCATCAGCTTGGCGTCGGGATCCGTCCCGCACCGAGCGGGCGCCGCTCGAGCACGTCGTCCACCTCGCGTTGGGCATCGGCAAGCCGACTCAAATCCTCGCCGAGCAGCCGCGCCGCGTCGATCAACGTCGTGAGCGGTACCAGATCGCTTGCGCCCGCGTGCAAGCGCAGGAGGTCGAGCCGGATCCCTTCCAATGCTGCGACGCTCGCCGACAGGTGCGCTGTGGCTGTGTTACGCCGACGATCGAGCGCGCCCGCGTCGCTGGAGCCCGACGGGGCGAGTGCTGCAAGCACTTCGAGCTCAGCGCGTGCTGCAGCAGCACTGGCCTCAAGTGCCGCGACAGTCGCAGGTAGCTCAGTCAGATCCTCGCGGAACGCTTGCGGCAGCGCCGCAAACAGCTCGCCCGCGGCGACGCCGAGGACCGCTTCGGTGGGGCGGAATACACCGCCGCCCACCGCGCGCGATTGCTCCGGGGCACCGAGCCGTTGCGCGAGCCATTTGCCCGCTCGGCTGTTCCATAGTCGATCGCGAATCCCCGTCTGCCACCGATCACGGATCGAGGCGGGAATGAATTGCACGTCGAGCGCGTTGCTGATCGCCCCAAGCAGCATCGTGCTGAGCACGGGCGCGAGGATCAACACCATTCCCGGCGACATGCCGAAGAATTGAGCCCCACCCTGATTTTCGTGGATCACGCCACTGAGGAGCAGCCCGAAGGTGACGGCGAGCCAGCTCGCCGCTGCAATCGTGCCGACTCGCAGGAGTTGGCGGGCGGTGCCCTGCTCATTCTCGCGTGTGAGCGACTCGGTCTCTACCCGCTCGCGTCGCGCGATCTCGAGCCCCGAGCGGAGGTCAGCGAGCGTGTGTCCGGCACGGAACTGCCGGCGTGCTTGGTTGAGATGGAACCCGACGATTGGCAGCAAGGGCAGTGACGCGATCGCCGCCAGTAGCACGATGTCCGCGGGCCCGGCGGGTCGGTTGCCGGTCACCCAGGCGACGAGGTTCGCCAGCGTGAGCACGCCGAACCCTCCCGACCATCCCAGGTAGGGGACAAGGAGCGGATTCCGTGCACCGAGCCAGGCGCGAAGCATCGGAGGCAGCGCGGGCCGCGTGTCTGGCGAGGGCGCGAGCGCCGCCGCCATCGCTTCGCCGTCCATGAAGCGGCGCGTTGGGTCGCGCTCGAGACATCGGTCGATCGCGTGGGCTAGCGCAGGCGGTAAGCCGGGAGCCGCGCGCACGACTCCTGGAGACGCCTCTGTCCTTTGGCGCACAAGAAGCGCCGGCAAATTCGCCGCCTCGAACGGTAGTCGGCCGCTTACGGCGAGATAGCCGACCACGCCCAGCGAATAGAGATCGCTGCGCCCGTCCAGCGGTTCGTTCGCGGCCTGCTCCGGACTCATGAAATGGGCCGTACCCATGATTGGCCCCGAGTCGGTCGCCGGGCCCGGATGTGAATCGCCGTGCGCGATGCCGAAGTCGGTGACCAGCGCTCTCCCGCTGCCGACATCAAGCAGGATGTTGTCCGGCTTAATGTCCCGATGGACGATGCCGCGGCCGTGCGCATAGGCGAGCGCCCAAGCGACCTCGCGCAGCACTCGTGCGGCGTCGGTCGGCGGCAGCGGGCCACGCGTGCGAAGTCGCTCGCCCAGCGTCTCGCCCTCGACGTAGCTCATGACGAAGAAGACGAACCCGCCGGCCTCGCCGACGCGATGGATGGGGACGATGTGGGGGTGTGAGAGTCCGGCGGCCGTACGCGCTTCGTGCACGAACCGCTCGCGCGCCGCCGCTGTGTGGGCGACGTGGGGCGGCAGCACCTTGATGGCGACGTCGCGATCCAGCTGCACATCGCGCGCGAGATAGACCACTCCCATTCCGCCGCGGCCGAGCTCGCGCTGGAGAGAGTACTCGCCGGCCAGCGCCGTCTGCAGGTCGAGGAATTCGGTGGAGAGGTGGGTCACGCCAGGATGATCACGGTTGCGGACCTCGATCGACGCAAAGAGATCAGCCACGGCCTCCGGGCATCTCCTCCGCCTCGAATTCAGCAACTCCGACTTCGGCCATGTCCGCACCGGCCTCGGTTAATTCCAGCGTATCCGATGTTCTGGCAAGCATGAGTGAAGCCGCGGCGGAGACGGTGCTCAGTAGTGTGATGGCGCTGATTACCACGACAGGCAGCAGCCACAAACGTCCGGTACGCCCGTCCTGGTCTCCAAGAATAAAAGGAAGCGCACCTATCAACACACCCGCAACCGCCCCCCAACCGGCGACCTTTGCAACCGACAACTCATCGAGCCTGCGACGGCGCGCCGCAATCCCGAGCACCACGGAAAAGAATACGCCGGCAAGGAAGCCCGGGAATGTCCCGACGAACACCCACGGTTCATCCATGGTC
>JANLVM010000653.1:0-7484 GCA_031364015.1 Gemmatimonadaceae bacterium | reverse complement strand
CTCGTATCCCAGTAGCGCGCGGGCTTTGTCGATTCCTAACAGGCATCCGTTGCCGGTGACTCGATTCGGAACGTGTGGCCAGTTGCGTGTGAGGAACTCCTGGATGTCCACGATGTCACCCCGCACTTCGGAATCTGCCAGATTGAATTCGTCGAACGCGGTGCTCACGTCCCGTTCCATCGCCAGCTTGAATCCCGCCACGGTGTTTTCGATTGAACAGGAGATGTACAGATTCCACGCGTAACGGGAGAGCACGCCGGGGAACTCCAGTCGTAGCGCGACCGTCTGCATGTCACTGACAACCGAGTGCGCGCGCGCGTAGCGCTCGAACTCTCCCTTCAGGAATCCGTACAGGTTCACGCCGTCGGCGAGCGCTGGGAGCTGGTTGGTCTCGAGGACGGGAAACTGTTCGAACCGCGCCCGCTGGTTGTTGATGTCGTACGCCTGACACGAAGACGCAAAGACGAATCGTCGAACGCCGGCTTCGCGCGCGGCCTCAAAAACATTGATTGACCCCTCATAGTTGATCCGCCAATAATCCGCGTCCGTCATTCCCGGAACGGAGGCATGTGGCAAGGCGGCCAGATGAATGACCACGTCGCTGCCGCGAAAGCGCTCGACGAGCCGATCGCGCGCACCGTTGACATCGTCGGCGCTGGGCCGTATCGCGCCCGTCGCGACGAGGAGCGTTTCGGCCTTTGACAGGACGCGTCGCGCTGCCGTCCCCGCGGCTCTTCCAGCAACACCCTGCAACGTACCGACGGGCCGCTGCCGGATCGCATCGACCCGCGTTCCCTTGAAGCGATCGAAGACCGCAACCTCATAGTCACGTCCGCTCAACCCCGCCCGCAGCAGGCGCCCCACGAAACCGCTCCCGCCTGTGATCGTGATCCGTTTCATGCCCGCCCTCCATGGCCAACGCTGAACCGTCCACACACGAAACCCGTCGTATGCGCGACCACAATGATCGGCTCCCACAAGTTAGTGCAGTGTCGCCGCCTTGCCTCCATTACGGCTCGCCGAATCGCCAGATGCCATCGCTGTTGTGCATCGAGTTGTCGTAACCACCGAATACAAGTGCGCGACCATCGTCAAGAAGCACGGCGCGCGCGAAGGAGTACGCCTGGCCAAAATCTCCCTCTACCGGCCTGAATGTGTTCATACCCGGATCGAAGACCTCCGCCAAGCGTCCACTCCCCGTGACGAGGATGCGCCCATCACTCAAACGAACCGCGGTGTCGCGGAATTTATGCCGTCCATGTCGCATCCCTGAGACAGCGACCCATCGATTCGTCGTCGGATCGTAAATCTCCGCGCTCGTGAAGAGCACGCGATCGCGAGGATCGGATCCCCCGAGTATCAGTACGCGGCCGTTGGTGAGCGCAGCGGCCTCATGCTTGTGCCTCGCTGTCGTGAGCATCGGGCCGACGCTAAAGCGCTCCTGCCTGGGATCGTATATCTCGGTGCTCGCATAGACAACGATGTTCTTCCGCGGATGAAAGGAACGACCACCCATCGCCGACACCCCCGACAATGAGTACCGAGCCGTCGTGGAGCAGCGTTGCTGTGTGTCCGCTCCGCCCGACGTTCATCGAACCAGCAGGGGTGAATCTCGAGGTTCGCGAATCGTAGATCGTCGCAGACTTGAGATAGTTGCCGTTGTACCCGCCGAGTATGAGTACGCGGCCATCGGAGAGCCGCGTTGCTGAGTGGTCGACGCGAGACTCATCCATCTCACCAGACATGGCAATACGACTCGTCGAGGCGTCGAAGACCTCGAACTCACGGAGCGCTCGACCGCCCTCAGCCATGCCTCCGGTGATCAAGACGCGACTGTCGGCGATAGCGGTAGCGGTCGCCGCCGCCCGCGCCACGCGCATCCGCCCAACGAGCTGCATCGCACCGTCAACTCGCCTCGCGGCAGACGGGTTCGGCGATGCCGCAATGAATCCAAAGAGCGCGCTTACGATCGAGAACGATAGTCGCCGCCACGTCATACTTTTACCTCGCGCGAAATGCCGGCCCGCGCACCAAACCCTGGTCTGAACCCCGGGTGCAGCGGGATCGTGGGGCCGGTCTCACCTGGGCCGCCGGTGGCATGCTTGCCCGGGCTGAGCAGGCACGTGATACTATGCGCATGCCAGAGATCTCCAGATTCTTCGGCATCGTGATTCGGATGTACTTCTTTGATCACGATCCGCCACATTTTCACGCGAAGTACGGCGATGCCGAAGCGCAGTTCCGGGTCCGTCCGTTTGGCGTCCTCAACGGCGTCCTGCCCCCGCGGGCTCTCGCTCTGGTCGCGGAATGGAGTGCGCTGCACGAGGCGGAGATCCTGGAGAACTGGCGTCGGCTCCATGCGGACGAGGCGCCCGCTCGTATTGCGCCCTTGACCTAACTGCGTCGCCACGGGCGACAGGAGCTACACGTGAAGCGTATCACGCACGTACGGGTGGTCGCGGGCCACGAAGTCGAGCTGACGTTTACCGATGGCAGTGTGGGGCTCGTTGATCTCAGCCCATGGATTGCCCACCGCACGGGTGTTTTTGGAGCGCTGCGCGATCCCTCGATTTTTGCACAGGTATCCGTCGACGCCGATGCTGGCACCATCGTCTGGCCAAATGGGGCTGACCTGTGTCCGGACGTGTTGGCGGATGCCGCCAGGATCACGTCGTCTGCCGCGGCGTCGGCCGGGTAGTCAAGTGGGGTGTCAAATGCGGACACTTCCGAACGTTTCAAACTCGGCCACGCGGGCGAGTATGGGGTGACGCCGCGCGCGGACCCACGTCGGAGGGACCGTGTCGTCAACGTTCAAGAGAGTTGTCCGAACCTTGAGATGCGCGAAGCTCGCTTCCAGATCAGCGACAGTCTGTTCGCGCGACACACCGCGCTTCTCGTACGTCGTGAGTGTCTTGAAGTCTTTGGCGTTGATGCCCGTGCTCGCTGGCGGCATATCCCCAACCATCGCCGGCAACAGATAATTGTCGGAGGCGACATGCAGGAGCACTTCACTGACCGATCGCACGCCGACGGCGGGACGCCAGCCGTATTTGTCGAGCGGCATGGCTTTGGCCAGCGCGACAAACTTCTGCGCCACACCATCCACATCTTTCATCAGGTCGGTGACAACGGGAGCGGGCTGCGCGGACAGTGAGGTGGCAGGCAACGCGGCGAAGCACAGCGCGGCGAAGGCAAGGCGTGTAAAGCACATGGGGGAGTCCGGGTGGGATCGGGTAGGATGTTTGCGGCAGGGACGCGGTCACGAAGACTGGAGACGGGAGACTGGAGACGGAAGACGTCCAGCCAGCGGGATGTCTCCCGTCTCCCGTCTCCCGTCTTAAATCGTCAATATCCGCGGCCCCGCATCCGTAACCGCCACCGTGTGCTCAAAGTGCGCCGATCGCTTCAAATCCGCCGTCACCACCGTCCACTTGTCGCTCAGCGTGCGCGTTTTCGCCGTGCCCACGTTCACCATCGGTTCAATCGCGATGGTGAGCCCAGCCACCAGCTTCTTCCCGCGCTTGGGCTTCCCGTAGTTGGGGATCTGCAACTCTTCATGCGGCGAGAATCCCACGCCGTGCCCCACGAGTTCGCGCACAATCGAAAACCCTTCCGGCTCCACCACCGCCTGAATCGCGGCGCCAATGTCACCCACGTGATTGTTCGGCACGGCCGCCGCAATACCCGCCGCCAGCGCGCGCTCGGTGACGTCCAGCAACGCACGCGTGATCGCATCGATTTCGCCAACCGGCACCGTCAGCGCGGCATCGGTATACATCCCGCCCAGCTTCACCCCGACATCGACGGTGACAATGTCCCCGTCGTTCAGGATGCGCTTCCGCGAAGGAATACCATGCACGATCTCTTCATTGATCGAGATGCACACGCTGCCGGGAAAGCCGTACAGCCCCTTGAACGCCGGCTCGGCACCTTCATGCGAGCGAATGAATGCTTCGCCAATCGCATCGAGATCCATCGTGCTGATGCCCGGGCGAACGGCGTCGCGCATGGCCAGCAACGTGGCGCGCAGAATCGCGCCGCCACGCGCCATAATTTCGATTTCACGCGGCGATTTCAGCATCAGCGCCGAGGTCGAAGTCCCGCCGAACGCCACGCTAGCGTCCGGAGTCATCCAGACCCAGCGCCATCAGCATACGCGACTCGACGTCGTCGACTGCACCCATCGCGTCGACGTGAACCACGTTTCCGCCGTGTGACACATACCAGTCGATGACCGGTTCTGTCTGCACGCGGTACACCTCAAGCCGTTTGCGTACGGCGTCTGGTTCATCGTCCTTGCGGCGCACGAGCGTCCCGACTTTGCCATCCTTCTCGCACGTTTCACCGGGCTCGCGTCCAAAAAACGGACTCTGACACACATCGCAGGTCGTACGGCCGCTCAGGCGCGTCACGAGTTCGTCTTCATCAATCTCGAACAGCAGGACGGCGTGAACGGAGCGCCCCAGCTGCGCGAGCACTCCGGCCAATCCTTCGGCCTGCGGCGTGGTGCGAACCACGCCATCCAACACGGCGCCCTTGGCCGCGCTTGGCGCAGCCAGCGCGTCGCGCATAATGCCCATGATCACGGCATCGGGCACGAGGTCCCCGCGCTCCATTGCCGCCTTGGCTTCAAGTCCAAGCGGCGTACCATCACGAACCGCCGCGCGAAGCACATCGCCCGTGGCGATCTTGGGAACGTCAAGGCGAGCAGCGAGCCGCTCGCCTTGAGTTCCTTTGCCGGCGCCCGGCGGTCCGAGCAGGACGATGATCAAGACGGTTGCGCCGGTCGAGGTTAGAAGCCCTGGGTGGCCTGACGCCCGCGGAAACGCACGCGGCCCTTCTTCATAAAGCCATCATACTTGCGTAACAGCAAGTGCTGCTGCATCTGCGCCATCGTGTCCAGAGCAACACCCACCACGATCAGCAGCGACGTACCACCAAACGCGAACGGTACGTTCACGAGGCGCGCAATGACGATGGGCATGAGCGCGATAAACGTCAGGAACATGGCGCCCGGCAGGGTGATGCGTTCCACGACCTGCTCGATGTACTCAGCCGTCCTGGCACCGGGCTTGATGCCCGGCACGAATCCGCCCTGCTTCTTCAGATTCTCCGCCAGATCCACCGGATTGAAAATGATGGACGTGTAGAAGTACGTGAAGAGCATGATCAGCACGGCCGACAACACGAAGTACAACCATGGATCGGGACCAACGGGATTAAAGTACTCCGCGATTTCCTGCAGTCGCTCGTTCCCGCTGAACTGGGCCAGCGCACCGGGAATCACGATAACCGACTGCGCGAAAATGATCGGCATCACGCCAGCGGTGTTGATGCGCAACGGAATGAAGTTGCGCGCGGCTTCGCGTTGTCGCCCTCGCGCCATGGTGCGCTGCGGAATCTGAATCAGCACCCGACGCGCCGCGACGGTGATCGCCACCACACCCGCCACGACCGCCACCATCACCAACCCCAACACGACCAGCGACAGCGGCGCGATCGCGCCCGTGGTGACGAAGTTGGCGGTCTGGATAAGCGACGGCCACATGCGTTCAACGATGGAGAAGAAGATGATCAACGACGCACCGTTGCCCAATCCATTCTCGGTGATCTGCTCGCCCAGCCACATGACGAACATGGCGCCGGTGGTGAGGAACAGCATCATCTGAATCATGAACCACGGTCCCGGCCGCGACACCGCCGCTGGCAGCGACGCGGTGAAGAGTGCAAAGCCGTACGCCTGGACCAGCGCCAGCACGACCGTGAGATAGCGCGTGTACTGGGTGAGCTTCTTTCGACCTTCCTCGTCCTTTTGCATCTTCTCGACGGTGGGCATGACCGCACCACCGATCTGTACGAAGATGCTGGCCGAGATGTAGGGCATGATGCCCAGCGCAAAGACCGTCGCGCGCGACAACCCGCCGCCCACGAACATGTCATACAGATTCAGCAGCCCGTTATTCTGGCGCGTGAAGAAGTCTGTCAGCGCCTGGACGTCGATACCGGGTGCGGTGATGTGCGCACCCACGCGATAAATCACCAGACACATGAACGTGAACGAGATCTTCGCCCACAGCTCCGGTGTCCGGTAGATGTTCGCGAGGGCCTGCGTCGCCGGATTATTCTCTTGCGCCATAAGACCCGATAGTGGTCGTTAGCCGTCGATGCGGCCACCGGCCGCTTCGATTTTTGCCTTGGCCGCCGCGCTGACCTTCACGCCGCGCACCGTGAACGCACGCGCCACCTCGCCATTCGACAGCAGCTTCGCCGGACCGTGTCCCGTACGGATAAGCCCTGCCGCGGCAAGCGTCTCGCTCGTCACTTCGTCTCCCGTCACCTGCGTTAAGGCGTCCAACCGCACCACCTGCGCGTCTTCACGGAACGGGTTCGTAAACCCGCGCTTCGGAATGCGACGCGTGAGCGGCATCTGCCCCCCTTCGAAATGCGGCTTGCCACCACCAGGTCCGCCGTGGCCGGAACGCGCCAGTGAACCTTTGTGACCCTTGCCGGACGTTTTGCCCGTGCCCGAGCCAGGTCCGCGACCGATGCGCTTACGCCCACGGTGCGATCCCGGCGCCGGCTGCAGGTTGTGCAATCCGATCTTCTCGACGCTTTCAGCGCCTGAATTGTTGGCCACGTGCTTACTCCTCCACCGGTGTCACCGGTGTCACCGACACCAGGTGACGTACATGCTTGAGCTGTCCGCGCAGCGAGGCGGAATCCTGCTGCACAACACTCGCCTGATGATGACGCAAGCCAATCGCCTTGAGTGTCAGCCGCATCCGCCATGAATGGCCGATCGCGCTGCGCACCTGCGTGACGAGCACCTTGCCGGCAGTCGGCGCCTCAAGTTTCGGCGTCTTCGCCGGACCCTTGGACGGATGCCACACGAATGTACGCGGCATTATGCCACCTCCGCCGCGATTGGCGAGGCGCCAACCACAGCCGCCTTACGGGGATCATGCGTTTCCGTGCGCGACTTCGCGCGCGAACGATACCCGACTTGCGACACTTCGATCCCGCGCTCCTTCGCGATTTGCTCCACCGTCACCAGGTGCGTCAGACCGTCGAGTGCCGCGAGCACCATGTTGTGCGGGTTCGTCGATCCCAACGACTTCGTAAGGATGTCGTGGATTCCCGCGCATTCAAGAATGGCGCGCACGGCACCACCAGCAATGACACCGGCGCCGGGCGCGGCAGGCTTCATCAACACCTTGCCGGCGCCGTGCTTGCCCACCACTTCGTGCGGAATCGTCGATCCGGTGAGCGGAATCAAGACCATGTTGCGACGCGCTCCATCGACGGCCTTGCGCACCGCTTCCGACACTTCGTTCGCCTTGCCGGTCGCAAAACCGACCTTGCCCTGCCCATCGCCAACCGCGACCAGCGCGTTGAACGAAAAGCGACGACCACCCTTCACGACCTTCGCCACGCGGTTGATCGCAATCACGTTCTCCACCAGATCGCTCTGCTCGCGCTCCTGA
>JANLVM010000642.1:0-2495 GCA_031364015.1 Gemmatimonadaceae bacterium | reverse complement strand
CGTGACGCGCCTTCAGCTTCACGCCGCCACTCGCGCCATCCTCCGCCGAGCCGCCAGCAGAATCCCCACTCCGACGAGGTTCATCACCACGATCACGCCCGAGATCTTGAGCGCAAACGTCGCCACGCTCTCCACCTTGATGATCGGGAACACCGACAGCCCGATATAGAGCAGCGTCATCAGCAGCCCCGACCAACTCGCCGCCCTGAGCCACAGAGGCGGCCTCGGTGTCACGCCGCGCAGGCCAAAGATCGGAATCGCGAACATCACGACGTATGTCAACGCATAGAAGATCCCGCTGGCGTTGAACAGCAATTGGAACGCCTCGGCCTGCCCTACGCCGATATTGCTCAGAATCGCCAGTGCGAATGCGCACACACCCACCAGCATGATCGAGTTAACCGGCGTCTGATACGTGGAGTGCAAACGGCTGAACCATGCCGGCAACATGCTATCCCATCCGGCCACCATCGGCAGACGCGCCACTGCGGTGAAACTGAACGTGGCCTGCGCCACACGTGTCGCCAACGTGAGCAGAATCGCTCCCGTCACCAGCGAACCGGCGATACCGAATGGTGCAAAGCCCACGCGCAATACCTGCGCCATTGGTGCGACGAGATCGATGTCATTCGTTGGCACATACGCCACTACGGTGCTCGTACCCATCACGAACATCAGGGCGATGATCGGTGCGGCGATCATCAGCGACCTGCGCATCGATCGCGCTGGTGACCTTGTCTCGCCGGCTAGGATCGCGATGTACTCGAATCCACCCAGCGCACCAAAACCCATCTTGCCCAGCAAGTTCAGGTTGAGCAGCGTCATCTCCGGCACGCTCGTGCGCAGCGGATGATACTCCTTCAAGGTGCCGGTAAGGAGACCAAGGATCGGCAGCAGCAAGAGCGCACCAAAAATCACGATCATCGTGATGCCGCCCATGTTGTGCACCCATTTCCCCACCGACAGGCCAACCGTCGACGCCACCACCATCAGCGACAGCAGCACGAAGCTCGCCAGCCCCACAAACCAGGTGCTCGATGTCATCCACGCCGCACTTGGTCCCAGCGCATACGACAAGTACGTCGCTGCCTGCAAGCCGATCTCGGATGTGAATACGATTACATAGAGCCAAAGATTCCACGCGAGCATAAAGCCCACGGTTTGGTTGAACCCCAGCTTAGCCCACTGATACAGCCCACCCTCCAGCGGCATCAGCTTGTTGAGATAGATCACCACCACCGCTGACGGCACGTAGAACAGCGCCAGCGCCAGCATCCAGAACAGCACGTGGGAGTTGCCGAGCTTTCCGGCAACACCAATCCATGTGAGCCCGACGATGAACAGGATCTGGGTGAGCGCCAGATCCTTCACGCCCAGCTCCTTCTTGAGCGAAGCACTGTGCGCTTCGACGGCCGCTTCGCCGCGCGCCAGGTTTCTGTTGTCGGATTCGCTCATCGCGCCACCTCGCCGTCGGGCGATTTGCCGAGGATGTGCCAGAGGCGCGCCCAGGCTTCGAGCCCTTCGTGCAGGCGATGCACACGAAAGAACTCGTTGGGCGCATGATAGTCTTCGTCAGCAGTAGAGAAGCTGAAGAAAACAGTGTCCAGCTGCATGTGACGCTGGAACAGCTCGGAGATGGGCACCGTGCCGCCCATGCGTACCACCAATGGATGCACGCCGTACACCTCGTGCAGCGCCGCATCGGCCGCCTTGAGCGCAAAGTGATCGCCATCGATGTGCGCTGGTCGCGCACCATGATCGGCCGCGATGATGCTGAGCGTCGTGCCGACAGGTACGTGCGACTTGAGGTGCGCGATGAGGAGCGCCACGATGCGATCCGGGTCCTGATCGGATACCAGGCGACAGGTGATCTTGGCGTGCGCCTCACTGGGAATCACGGTCTTCTGCCCCGGTCCTTCGTATCCACCCCACATGCCGTTCACTTCGATCGTTGGCCGAGTCCACTGACGTTCGAGTGTGGTGTAGCCGGTCTCCCCGAATGGCGCCGGCGCGCCGACTTGGCTCAAGTACGCCTTCTCGTCGAATGGCAGCGCGGCAATAGCCGAGCGTTCTGTCGTGGTCAGATCGCGCACGGTGTCGTAGAAGCCCGCTACTGCGATGCGACCGTCATCGTGGTGCAGTGAGGCGATCAGTCGCGCCATGGCGTGCAGCGGATTCGCCACACCGCCGCCGTGTCTGCCGGAGTGCAAGTCTTTCGCCGCAGCGGTGAGCGTGAGCTCGAGCCCTGCCAGTCCGCGACTGGCCACCGTAAGCGACGGTTCATTGATGCGCCACATGGCACCGTCGGCGGACAGCACGACATCGGCCGATAACAGGTCGGTGTGTTCGGCGATGAACGTCTCGAGATTCTGACTCCCGATCTCTTCCTCACCTTCGAACATGAACTTTACGTTGACGGGCAACGCACCCACTGTTGCGTAGAACGCTTCAGCGACCTTGATAGGGATCAGCATCGGTCCCTTGTCGTCGGACAC
>JANLVM010000620.1:0-4568 GCA_031364015.1 Gemmatimonadaceae bacterium | reverse complement strand
GAAGGAAGACCTGCCTCCGTGACGACGATCGCGGTCGCACGGTTCTTGAGATATGAGACGGCACTCTTTTCTCACACTCTTGATCCCCCGCGCACACTCCTTCGTGGCGCTACTCGCCACCCTGCTGGCGATGTCCGCGTGTGGTTCGTCCGCGCGCGACGTGCTGACCCTTCCCACCGCGCCGTCCTCCACCGTGCCAATGGGAACGGACTTCACGCTCGCGCCGGGCGAATCCGTCATCGTGAACTCCGGAGCGGTGACCCTCAGGTTTGTGGGGATCACCAGCGAATCACGTTGTCCGACCAATGCGCTGATCCTGTGTGTATGGGCGGGCAGTGCGCGCATCGCGATTCGGGCAACGTCTTCCGCGGGCAGCCGCGAACTGCCCCTTGAGACTCAGGTAACCAAGGATACCGCCACCGTCGATCAGTTCGTGGTGCGCCTGGTGGCCGTAACACCGGCGCCGATCACGACGGACCCGATTCCACCGGCATCGTACCGGGCGACGTTTCGACTCAGTAGGAAGTAGGCAGTCGGTACGGGATGCTGAGTACGCAGGAGCGGACGCCGAGTACGGAGCTAAGCCGGCGGCCACTTCCTGCGAAGGAGTCCGCCCACTTTTTCGTTGACCTTCTGCTTGGCTTTTTGTTTGCTGGCGTTGGCCGCGCGCTTGGAGATCTCGTCGGCGGTCAGTTTCACGATCACGGAGTTCGGGTACTTCGAAACCAGCGGTGCCATCTTGAGTGCCGCGTTGGCGTAGTCGCCACGATCTGACAAGTCGATCGCATTGGAGAAGCGCGTCACATCCTCGATGTTGTCGACGCCATTGGCCTGTCGCTGATTGAGCTTTGCCTCGCCTTCCGGCGTGAGTGCGACATCAAGATCCTTCACCAATTGGCGAGCGAGCCTTCTCTGGAGGTCAAGAAAACGATCGCTCTTGCCGGTGACGGTGGCCGTCTTCACGATGACGCCCGTTTCCACGCGAATCACCCGCGTGTCGATGCGCATCTGCGGGTCAACAGCAATGAACGCGCCGGTGACGATGTACTCGGCGCCGCTCAGCCGTCCGACTTTTACCGCGGTAGTGGAGTCGAAGTAGCGCGTCTGTTGCGCGTCGATCTCCTTGATGACATCGGCCAGACGATCGCGCTCCACCAACCGTATCTCGTCAACCGACGAGAGATCGTTCGCCATCATGGCCGACATGCCCTTGCCGAGATGATCGTAGTCGCGCTTGTTCGTGTTGTTGTCGAAGGCGAGCACGGCGACGGTCTTGGGTGCCGGCGCAGACACCGTCGCCATTCGTCCGGACGGGCCGATTAACGCGAGCAGCCACAGAAAGAGCAGGTTGCGCATGACTGAACTGTAGCGCCGGGGGAGGTTGAGAGCGACAATAGGGCGAATCCTTCCTCCGGACCTGCGTATGCGATTTCCTACCTCTGCGGTGGCCCGAGTGGCCGCTCTGTCCTTCCTGCCGACCGCGCTGGTGGCGCAACGTCCACCGTCGCTGGCCGGTCGGTCGCCGGTGTACGCGCCGAACGGCATGATTGCCACCAGCCAACCTCTGGCGTCAGCGGCCGGAATCGCCGTGCTACAGCGAGGTGGCAACGCCATAGACGCGGCGGTGACGGCGGCGGCGGTGCTGAGTGTGACCGAGCCGATGATGACCGGCATTGGCGGCGACATGTTTGCGCTCATTTGGCTCGCGAAGGAGAAGAAGTTGGTCGCACTCAATGCGAGCGGTCGTGCGGGCTCGCTGATGACGCGCGAGGAACTCGTCAAGCGCGGACGCACGCGCAACATTCCACGTGGCGTGTAGACGATCACCGTACCCGGCGCATTGGCGGGCTGGCAGACGTTGCTCAAGACCTACGGCACGATCACGATGGCTGGTGCGCTCGCACCAGCCATCGGCTATGCGGATAAAGGATTTCCACTCACGCCCATCATCGCCGATGATTGGGCAGGACAGGCGGAACTGTTGGCGCGCGATTCAAGCGCCAAGGCAACGTTTCTGCCCAACGGCAAAGCGCCGGCGCCCGGGGAGTGGTTTCGCAATCCTGACTATGCACGTACGCTGCGCGAGATCGCGCGTGTGGGACCGTCCACGTTATACGGCGGACCGCTGGGACAACGGCTCGTCGCGCGCGTCAAACAGCTTGGCGGGTTTCTCACGATTGACGATCTGAAAAACAACGCGCCCAATTGGGTGACGCCGTTGTCCGTGCCGTTCAAGGGCTATCGCCTGTGGGAACTCCCGCCCAGCAATCAGGGCATTGCTGCACTGGAGATGCTGCGCATTCTCGAGCCGTACGACCTCAAGACCATGGGGCACAACTCGGCGGCGTATCTTCACCATCTCATCGAAGCGAAGAAGTTGGCCTACGCCGATCTTGCACGGTACGTCGGTGACGCGGATCATCTGGTCATGCCCGCTGCGCGCATGTTGGAAGACCCGTTCATCAATGAACGCCGAAGTCACCTTGACGCGAAGAAAGCACAAGCGCGTATGGAGCCCGGACCACTGCGCACGTCGAGCGAAACGATCTATCTCACCGTTGCCGATAGCGCGGGCAACATGGTGTCCTTCATCAATTCGCTGTACGACGAGTTCGGTTCCGGCATCGTCGTGCCGGGCACCGGATTTGCGCTGCACGATCGCGGCGCGGGGTTCACGGTCGAACCGGGATTTCCGAACACTGTTGCACCAGGCAAACGTCCGTTTCACACGCTCATACCTGCCTTCGTCACGAAAACCAACGCCGACGGCACGGAAGCTCCGTGGATGAGCTACGGTGTCATGGGTGGCGCGATGCAGGCGCAGGGGCACGTGCAGATGCTTCTCAATATGGTGATCTTTGGCATGGATGTGCAGCAAGCCATCGATGTCGCACGATTCCGCCACTTGAGCGGACTGCAGGTGGCTCTCGAAGCGCCCGTCACCGATGGGGTGCGCGCGGCACTGAAAGCGATGGGGCATGAGATCACCGACGAGCGTCGTACGCAGTTTGGTGGTGCGCAGGCGATCGTGAAACTGCTGAAGGGCTACGTGGGCGGATCGGACCCGCGCAAGGACGGCATGGCCGTTGGACACTGACGTACGCCAGCACATTCGCATGCGTGCACGACACTCACACCTTATCAGGACTTGATCCATGCCCACACGTCGCAATCTGCTTGGCGCAGGTGCCGCCGCCGCCGCCGGTCTCGTATTCAGCACTCGTCGCATGGAGGGACTCACGCGAACGGCGAGCGATCTGAGCGCACTCGATGCCGACGCGGTGCAGGCGCCGAGCGACCTTCCGCCGGCCATTCGCGCGCTCACATCGATGCGTGGTCAAGCCCCCAAGCCAATCGCGGTGGAGGAACGCCGCGCCCGTCTCGAAAAAGCCCGCGTGCTCATGCGCGCCAATAAGATTGATGCGCTTATGCTCACCGGCGGCACGAGCATGGATTACTTCACCGGCATCCGTTGGGGAATCAGCGAACGGCTGCTGGCCGCCATTATTCCATCAACGGGGAACGCCTTCCTGATCACGCCCAAGTTCGAGGAAGAGCGGGCGATGGAGCAAGCGCATCTGGGGCCGCTGGGTAAAGACGCCGAGGTATTTGCGTGGGAAGAACACCAGAGTCCATATGCACTGATCGCGCAGGGACTCAAGGCGCGTGGTCTGACTACCGCCACCATTGGTGCGGAAGAAACGGTGCGATTTCAATTCTCTGATGGTGCGTCGCACATTCCGAACGTGACGGTGGTGAGTGGCACACCGGTCACCGCCGGATGCCGCACTATTAAAGACGCGCACGAGATCGCGCTGATGCGCTTCGCGTGTCAGGTGACCCTGAAAGCGTACGAAGCGGCGTGGAAGTCGCTGAAAGAAGGCATGTCGCAGGACGATTTCGCCCGCTTGGTATCGCAGGCACACAAACAGTTAGGCTACGACGGATCGGCGGGTGTGCAAGTGGGCAAGTATTCGGCGTTGCCGCACGGCAGCGCGACACCGCAGGTCGTGCGCGAAGGAAGCATCCTGCTGATTGACGGCGGCTGCAAGGTGGAAGGATACAGTTCCGATATTTCGCGTACGTTTGTATTGGGCAAGCCGACGCAACGCATGAAAGATGTCTTCGAGATCGAACACCGCGCGCAGACGGCAGCGCTCAAAGTGGCGCGACCCGGATTGCCATGTGAAGCGGTCGACGCGGCGGCGCGCAAAGTCATCGTCGATGCCGGGTTTGGTCCCGACTACAAATACTTCGGTCATCGCGTGGGACATGGCATGGGGATGGACGGGCACGAGTGGCCGTATCTGGTGAGGGGCAACACACTTCCGCTCAAGCCGGGGATGGTGTTTTCCGACGAACCGGGCATCTACATCCCTGGCGAGTTCGGGATTCGTCTCGAAGACGATATGGCGATAACCGAGAGTGGTGCGGAGCTCTTTACGCCGCAGTCACCGAGTCTGGAACGGCCGTTCGCGCTTGCGTGAAAACCCGCGTGCTGTGGTGATCGATGTGGCAACTTCGTTGCCGGGATGGTGGTCGACGTGGGCGCTGCCCATCGGGGCGGG
>JANLVM010000592.1:0-1766 GCA_031364015.1 Gemmatimonadaceae bacterium | reverse complement strand
CGCTACTTTGAGGTGGTAGTGCTGAAAGGCGTCGCGGTTCGAGTCCGCGCGAGGGCATGTTGAGCAGTGGAGGCGATGGGACACGGCACCTCACCGTGGGCAGGACCCGAGTGTCGCCACAGTAGCTCAGTGGTAGAGCACCCGATTCGTAATCGGGCGGTCATCGGTTCAATCCCGATCTGTGGCTCTCAGCCAAGTTTCGCAAAAACTACGACGTGCAGATTTAGACAACGGCTCCCTTCTTGGGGGCCGTTGTCATTCGGTGGCCCCAGAGGCGATGGGAAGGAGCCGTGTACTGCGTACTCCACGCCGCAAGACGTGAGAGAATCAAGTCCCTTACCGGCACGTAGTTCGAGGGGTATGTTCGCCCACCCCTCCCACAGTGTGGGGGTGGCGTCGCAGTCGCGCGCGGCTTTGCTCTTCAGGAGCTCACCCATGGCTGTGACGAACGACCAACAGGGGAGATTCAGGCATGGGTACCACGCAGATCGCACCGCACGCACCACCACGGTCTGGTGGGGTCTCTCAGCGCACCCGCCACCGGGTGGTCATTGTCGGCGGCGGGACCGCGGGCTTGACGGTCGCCGCGCAGCTTCGCCGAGCCGGTGAGACGGATGTCGCGCTCATCGAGCCGTCCGAGCACCACTACTACCAACCGCTCTGGACGCTCGTCGGCGCTGGCATCGTCGACGCGGCCACGTCGAGGCGTCCGGAACGGGACTATGTGCCGAAAGGGGTGCACTGGATCAAGGACGCGGTGACCGAGCTCGATCCGGAGCACAACCTCGTCCGCACTGCGGGCGGCGGCGCGGTCGCGTACGACTTCCTCGTGCTCGCGCCGGGCATCCAGATTGACTGGGGCAAGATCCCCGGTCTCGAGGAGGCGCTGCGCACGCCCTACGTGTCGAGCAATTACGACTATGCGCTCGCACCGAAAACCTGGGAGATGATCCGCAACTTCCGCGGTGGCACGGCGCTGTTCACGAATCCCGGCACGCCCATCAAGTGCGGCGGTGCGCCGCAGAAAATCATGTACCTCGCCGCCGACCATTTCCGGCGAAACAAGGTCAAGGCCGATGTGATCTTCGGTCACGCCGGCGCGGTCATCTTCGGCGTCAAGGAGTTCGCGGCGGTGCTCACCGACGTGGTGGCGCGCTATGACATCGACGTGCACTTCAAGCGTGAGCTGGTCGAAGTACGCCCGCTCACGAAGGAGGCGGTCTTCAGGCTCGTCGGGAGCGAGACTGACGAGACGGAAACGATCCCGTACGACATCCTGCACGCCACGCCGCTGATGAGCGCACCGGACTTCGTGAAGCAGTCCCCGCTGGCGCTCGCCGACAACCCGTTGGGCTGGGCGAAGGTGGACAAGCTTACGATGCAGAGCCCCGACTTCCCGAATGTCTTCGCCCTCGGCGACGCTGCCGGCTCACCGAACTCGAAGACGGGAGCGGCCATTCGGAAACAGGCGCCGGTGGTGGTAAAGAACCTGCGGGCGGTCATGCGCGGGCAGGAGCTGACCGCGACGTATGACGGCTACTCGTCCTGCCCGTTGGTCACGGCGCACAACAGGATGGTACTCGCGGAGTTCGACTACGACATGAAGCCGGCACCGTCGATCCCGTTCATCAACGCGCAGAAAGAGCGGTACGACATGTACCTGCTCAAACGGTACGGGTTACCGTTCATGTACTGGAACCTCATGTTGCGCGGCTTTGTGTGATCGCACGCCATATCGGCGTGCACAGGCTCACTCACTGAGCAAA